>JALUXZ010000068.1 GCA_027018935.1 Mariprofundaceae bacterium | reverse complement strand
ATCATCGCTTAGGGAGGTGCTGATTAACTCTGGATGAGTGGGTATGCGATTCAAAATTTTCAACCCCAAGGCGGCAAGCGCAAGTAATAGCACCGCTATTGTTAAGTTTGCCAACGCCGGCGTTGGTTATTTTGGGCGCATAGACACCATGCATTGAGTTAATCAGCACCTCCTTAGGTTAATTTTGAGGGCATGAGTTTTTTGCTGTTGGAAAAGGCTTTGGCTTGCTTTTTAGTTTTGGGCTGCTAATTTATCCGCAAGGTGTTTGGAGGGAGGAGTAAAAATGCATACATATGTGAAAGGGATGGTGTTGGGTTTTGTGTTGATGGTATTAATGTTAGCTCCTGTATTATCACCTACTTCAATGCAGTTGCAATACTCTCAGGCTACAGCTGGCGAAAAGTCAATGGCTAAAATTCAATTAATTTTGAAAAAACTACGCGGTTCGATGACCAGTATAAAAGATTTTGATGAGCTGGAAAAAGCAGGGATGTCCAAAAAAGATGTGGATCGTATGCGTAGAGCCATGGGACAAAAAATTAAGCAGTTAACAGATGAAGCAATTTCGTCTATTCAGTCATTGTAATTTAATAATATGCTGAATCAGGCGTTGAATGGTATTGTTCCGTTATTTTCGTAAAGATGGGAATCCTGCCTTACTTAAATATGAGTATCGAGTGGGTGCCCAATAAAAGAACTCGGGTATGATGGCAACTTTAAATATGAATGACTATAGATTTTAAAGGGCTGCCAATTGGTGGCTCTTTTTTATTGCTTGAAATAGTACTTTGATTACTTCTTATTGGCAGAATAAGCAGCTAGTAGAGCTGCTTGTAATTTAGGGTGCTTTCCAAGGCATTCAATGTCTAAATGTTTTTTAGCAATAGCTTGTAAGAGAGATGTGATTGCTTTTTCTTCTCTAGCGGAAAGGAAGCCATCAATATCAAATTCACCATCGTGTAGGTACTCTGCTGCTAAACCTGTGGCTTGAGAGAATTGAATGGGCTCCATGACCATTACATCATATTCATGGCGATAGCGGTCTAAACCATTTTGTGCTGCTAACATATCATATAATGCTTCTGTATCGCACTGGTGATTACGAAACCAATCGGCAATATCAACATCAGAAGTGAATACAAATTTCTCACCTTTAAAATAAAATTCAATGCTGGCAGTAATATGACTTTTCATGATGAAGAGCTTCCTTTTATTTCAACTAAGTGACGCAAACGCTATCATGTTGGCATGACGATTTCCTTTTCTTTTGCAGCCACACCGCATATCCACTTTGGTGCTGGCGAGCGCAGTCTACTGCCTAATTTGATTCGTACTTATGGGTCTAAGGTTTTGTTGCTGACTGGCAGCCAGTCTTTTGATACATCAGCTTTATGTCAGGGTATATGGCATGATTTAAATGATGCTTTTGAAGTGCAACGGGTGGTTATTTCTGGAGAGCCATCCCCAGCTTGTGTGGATGCTGCTGTCACTAAATATCATGCTTGGCAGCCAGATTGTGTAGTTGCTCTGGGTGGCGGCAGTTGTGTGGATGCTGCCAAAGCGATTGCAGGATTGTTGCCCAGTGCTGACTCTGTAATGGCATACTTAGAAGGTGTTGGTGAAGGTAGAGCGTTTACAAATTCCACAACACCTTTTATTGCTTTACCAACAACAGCAGGGACAGGCGGTGAAGCTAGTAAAAATGCAGTATTATCGGTGGTTGGCAATGAAGGATTTAAGAAATCGTTTCGTCATGAATCATTGGTTCCCAAACATATTATTCTTGACCCTGAGCTAACAGTATCATGCCCAGAAGAAGTGACTGCGGCATGTGGGATGGATGCCTTTACCCAACTTTTAGAATCATATGTTTCCATCAAAGCCAACCCGATGACAGATGCTCTGGCATGGAGTGGCTTGACACATATTCGTGATTCATTGTTGCAAGCTTATAGGCATGCTGATGATCTTGAAGCACGGGCTGGAATGCTTTATGCCTCATCTATTTCAGGCTTGACGCTTGCCAATGCAGGGCTTGGTTCAGTACATGGTTTGGCATCGCCATTGGGTGCATTTTTTCCTATTGCACATGGCGTTGTTTGTGGCTCATTACTTTACGATGCCACACGTATTAATATTGAAGTGATGCTAGCAAGAGATAGTGAAAATATTGCCTTGAGAAAATATGCCGATGTTGGGCGCATGATGCATTTGGATGAATCATTGAATGATAATGAAGCACGCGCTAAATTACTCTTATTGCTTAAAACATGGTCAGAATCACTTAAAATGCCAAAATTATCATATTTTGGTGTTGAAAAATGTGATATTCCGCGTTTAATTGCTCATATAAGTGGAGGCAGCATGTCAACCAATCCTATTGTTTTGTCAGAAGTTGAATTAACGCAGCTGATAGAAGCGGTATTGTAATGGCTGTTTATGCGGTAGGGGATATTCAAGGCTGTTACAAGGCATTGCGTCGTTTGTTGAATAAGGTTGATTTTAATCCGAAAAAAGATGTGTTGTGGTGCGCTGGCGATTTGGTGAATCGCGGCCCAGATTCGCTAAAAACGCTGCGCTTCTTAAAAGAGCTGGGTGATAGTTGTATATGTGTTTTGGGTAATCATGATTTACACTTGTTGGAGCGTTCATGTGGTGGTCGTCATTATAAACGCGATACCTTTGATGAGATATTAGCAGCCAAAGATATGGATGAGTTACTGGATTGGTTGAGGCATAGACCACTTATCCATACAGATAAGAAGTTGGGTTGGTGTATGTTACATGCAGGTCTGCATCCTCAATGGACAATGAAAGAAACAAAAAAACGCGCCAAAGCTGTTGAGGCTGTATTACGCGGTGATGACTGGCAGGCATTTTGTATGCATTTGCACCATGCAGAGTTTCCTGATCGTGAGCCAAAAGGCTCGGACTTACACGCATTGATTTTTACAACCGCAGTGCTAACACGGACACGTTACTGTACTGCTGACGGTGTGTTTAATTGGCAAGTGCGTACAGGTGAAGCCGAGAAAAAATCTGATAAACCTTGGTTCGCACATGAGAATGCGGCGTGGCAGAAAAAGTACCGTGTTGTTTATGGACACTGGGCAGCCAAAGGTTTGGTGCTGGATCAACCACATGTGTTGGGCTTAGATTCTGGCTGTGTATGGGGTGGTGGTTTGAGCTTGGCACGCTTGGATGTTGAGGAACCTGTGGTCATGACTGTGGTGGATTAAGGTTGTTATCAATTGCACCCAAGATCCGACATTGACATTCGGCACATGTCGTGACCCTTTGATTCGCCTGATGTTCTAAGAAATCGCTCATCACCAGTGAGGTGACTACATGATTCCTTGAAATACCATACAAAGCAAATGATTATACCCTATATCCAAAGTCAATATCGGCTCTTGGGTTGAATAAATGAATGCTCTGAATGCTGTTTGAAAAGTCAGATTCATATGAGTGCTTTTATGCTGGACAGCTTCGGGTTATGCTTCGCGATTAGACGGGTGAGCATCAGATTGTTCTGACTTGCCCGTTTTCTGTGTGATGGGTACGTGAGCTTATAGAGCTTATGTATATCGAAACGCAGAAAATCCAGTTTCAGGAGTCGCCACCTCCATGCCACGTTGTACTGATATTCAATCTATTATGATTTTGGGAGCAGGTCCCATTGTGATTGGTCAAGCTTGTGAGTTTGATTATTCTGGAGTTCAAGCTTGTAAAGCTCTGAAAGAAGAAGGTTTTCGCGTTGTTCTTGTGAATTCAAACCCTGCAACCATTATGACCGACCCCGAATTTGCCGATGCGACCTATATCGAGCCTGTGACTTGGGAAGTTGTTGCTAAAATTATTGAAAAAGAACGCCCAGATGCGATTTTGCCAACCATGGGTGGTCAGACAGCGTTAAACTGCGCACTTTCGCTGAATAAATACGGCGTATTGGATAAATTTGGCGTAAAATTGATTGGCGCGCAACCAGAAGCCATTGATAAAGCCGAAGACAGGCTGTTATTCAAAGAATGTATGGATCGCATTGGTTTGGAAATGGCGCGTGGTGGCTTTGCTCATAATATGCAAGAAGCCCGTGATTTGGCGGAAGAGATTGGTTTTCCAATCATTATCCGCCCATCTTTCACCTTGGGTGGATCGGGTGGTGGTATCGCCTACAACCCTGAAGAATTTGAATACATTGCCAATTCAGGTTTAGAAGCTTCACCGACTGATGAGATTCTTGTGGAAGAATCCATTATTGGTTGGAAAGAGTATGAAATGGAAGTGATGCGTGATCATGCGGATAATTGCGTGATTATTTGCTCTATTGAGAATTTTGATGCGATGGGTGTGCATACAGGTGATTCGATTACTGTTGCACCAGCACAAACATTAACCGATAAAGAATACCAACGTATGCGTGATGCATCGATTGCCATTTTGCGTGAAATTGGTGTGGAAACAGGTGGTTCCAACGTTCAATTTGCCGTAAACCCTGTTGATGGACGCTTGATTGTCATTGAAATGAATCCGCGTGTATCGCGCTCATCTGCGTTGGCATCCAAAGCGACTGGTTTTCCGATTGCCAAGATTGCCGCGAAATTATCGGTAGGTTATACGCTGGATGAAATTCGTAATGATATTACAGGCGAAACCTTTGCAGCG
Source organism: Mariprofundaceae bacterium (assembly GCA_027018935.1). Classification (GTDB taxonomy): domain Bacteria; phylum Pseudomonadota; class Zetaproteobacteria; order Mariprofundales; family Mariprofundaceae. Next base: position 12,243 of record JALUXZ010000068.1, on the reverse strand, counting down.
TTCGAGCCTAGCATTGATTATGTGGTGACCAAGTTGCCACGTTTTGCTTTTGAAAAATTTCAAGGTGCAGATACGCGCTTAACCACACAGATGAAGTCTGTGGGTGAAGTGATGGCAATTGGACGCACGTTTACCGAATCACTTGGCAAAGCCATGCGTGGCCTGGAAGTGGATTCTTGTGGTTTTGATAAATCAGTGCCATCAGATATGGATAAAACCATTTTCTTACAAGAGAAATTAGCCGTGCCTGGTGCAGATCGTTTGTGGTGGATGGGCGAAGCATTGCGAGCAGGTTGGTCTGAAGAAAAAGTCTTTGATGTGACTAAAATTGATGCATGGTTTTTACGTGAGTTGGCGGTAGTGATTGCATTAGAAGAATCATTGTCTGGTAGATCTGTAGCTGATTTGACAGCGGCTGATTGGAGAAAAGCCAAGCGTGAAGGTTTATCCGACCAGCGTTTGGCAATGTTATTGAGTAGCGATGAACACACTGTTCGCGAAGCACGTTCAGCATTGGGTGTGACTCCTGTATTTAAGCGCGTAGATACGTGCGCGGCTGAATTTGAAGCCAAAACACCGTATATGTATTCAACTTATGAAGACGAGTGTGAAGCGGTTCCAACAGATAAAAAGAAAATTATAGTGCTTGGTGGTGGTCCGAATCGTATTGGGCAAGGTATTGAGTTTGACTATTGTTGTGTGCATGCGGCATTTGCATTATCGGATGATGGTTTTGAAACCATCATGGTCAACTGTAACCCTGAAACGGTGTCTACCGATTATGATACATCGGATAGGCTATATTTTGAGCCGCTAACATTTGAAGATGTGATGGCAATTGTTGAAGTTGAAAAACCAACAGGTGTGATTGTACAGTTTGGTGGTCAAACACCGTTGAAATTAGCTGAATCATTGCAAGCAGCGGGTGTACCGATTATTGGTACGAGTCCTGATATGATTGATTTGGCAGAAGACCGTGAGCGTTTTCAAAAACTTTTGCATGACTTGAAATTATTACAACCTGAAAATGGTACAGCACGTTCAACTGAAGAAGCGGTCAGTGTTGCCAAAGAAGTAGGCTACCCTGTGGTGGTTCGTCCATCGTATGTGCTTGGTGGTCGTGCAATGCAGATTGTACATGATGAAGCAGGTTTGTTGCGTTATATGAATGAGGCAGTGCAAGCCTCTCCTGATCATCCTGTGTTGCTTGATAGATTTTTAAATCAAGCCATTGAGTTGGATGTAGACGCGCTTTGTGATGGTGAACGTGTCATTATTGGTGGTATCATGGAGCATATTGAAGAAGCTGGTGTGCATTCAGGTGATTCATCGTGTTGCTTGCCTCCACATTCTATTTCTGATGCAACGATTGAAGAGGTTATACGTCAAACCAAAGCTTTGGGTATGGCTTTGAATGTATCTGGGTTAATGAATATTCAGTTTGCCCTGCAGGGTGAAACACTCTATGTGCTTGAAGTGAATCCGCGTGCATCGCGTACAGTGCCATTTGTTTCAAAAGCTACGGGCGTGCCATTGGCGAAAATGGCGGCTCGCATTATGTCGGGTCAAAGCTTGAATGATTTGGGCTTGGATGAAGTGAAGCAACCAAGCACATTCCGTGCTGTGAAAGAAGCTGTATTCCCATTTGTGAAGTTTCGTGGTGTTGATCCATTGTTAAGCCCTGAAATGAAATCAACAGGTGAAGTGATGGGCATTGCCACAACTTTCCCAGCTGCGTTTGCCAAAGCACAGTTGGGTGGTGGTTCATGTTTACCAGATTCAGGACGGGCTTTTGTGTCTGTTCGTGAAGCGGATAAAGATCGTGTTGTGGAACTGTCTAACATGTTGGTGAAAGCTGGTTTTGAAGTGCTAGCAACAGAAGGCACAAGTCATACATTGGCAGAAGCAGGTGTGCCTTGTACCAAAGTTGCCAAAGTGATTGATGGTGTGCGTCCACATATCGTGGATAAATTACTCTCTGATGAAATTAATTTTATTGTTAATACAACAGAGGGTGAACGCTCAATTGCCGATTCAAAATCGATTCGTCAGGCAGCATTGGATCGTGGTATTGTATATTTTACAACCATGGCAGGCGGTTTGGCAGCGGCAGAATCCATGGCAAGCCATAATGATGTGACAGCCGTGAAAAGTATTCAAGATTATCATAAAGGTGAGGCATAATTATGCAGCGTGTCCCAATGACCAAAGAAGGCGCAGAAAAATTGCGCGAAGAATTGGCTTATATTAAAGGTGTTAAAAAACATCAAATTATTGCAGCCATTGAAGAAGCGCGTGCGCATGGTGATTTGTCTGAAAATGCTGAATATCATGCTGCCAAAGAAGAGCAGGGCATGAATGAAGCGCGTATTAATATGGTCGAAGATAAATTAGCCAGAGCTGAAGTGATTGATCCTTCAACCATGAATACGGATAAAATTGTATTTGGTGCCAAGGTTGAACTCATTGATGCTGAAACAGAGAAATCAGTAACATATCAAATTGTTGGTGAGGATGAAGCTGATTTATCACAAGGTAAAATTTCTATCACATCTCCGATTGCCCGAGCATTGATTGGTAAAGAAGAAGGTGATGAAGCCATTGTACGTGCGCCAGGTGGTGAGCGTGAATATGAGATTGTGAGTATTTTGTACTCATAATGGCTATGAATGCAGCCTGTATACGCATGGGAGCTATTCGACTCTGCTTGGCAATGATGCTTGGTTTGTTGGTCGTGTCAGGCTATGTCGTGACCCCGATACTATTTGCCAAGGCTGATAGTTCGATGCAAGCAGGTATGCTGGCAGGGCATATCTTTCATATGGTAAATATTGGTGTGTTATTTTTAGCCGTGGCGGTGGCATCATTTTGGATGCGTTCACATGCAGCTGGGCGTTTGAACTGGGTATTATTGCTATTGATTGTTTTATTGATTTCTATCAATGAATTTGGCATATCGCCGCTGATACAAAGCATAAAAGATAGTGTAGGTGCCATTGATGCTTTGGCAAAAGATGATCCACAGCGTATGCAGTTTGGCATGTATCATGGCATTAGTGCTGTGTGCCATTTATTGGCATCTTTGATGGCAGCTTTACTTGTCGCCTTGGGTGGCAGCCTTTGTAAAAACAATGCTAAACCTGATGGTCAAAATGATTAAAATTACCGATTGGCTTAATCAACGCATGGCTGATACGCAGCTTATGATGTTGTTGGCTTCATTGTTTGGTATTTTTACATTGGTGTGGCTACTGGGCGATGTGTTGGCTCCAGTGTTGTTTGCCATTGCTCTGGCATATGTGCTGGATGGTATCGTGCAGTTGTTGGTACGTTTGCGTGTGCCGCGCTTGTTGGCGGTGATATTAGTTTGCCTTGGTGCTTTGTTGATGGTGCTATTTACCATGCTTGCTGTATTACCATTATTAACGGAACAAATTATGCGTGTGGTGCAACATATTCCTCAATATGTCACATCTTTGCGCACTTTCTTGCATGAAATGCAAACAAATTATGCCGATTGGATTAATCCAGAACATTTGCAACAAATGATTGCCAGCTTATCAGCAAAAGCTCAAGAATGGGGTGGGGCAGCTGTTTCGATGTCGTTATCCTCGATTCCCAACCTCATTGCTTTATTGGTATATGCAGTCTTGGTGCCTGTCTTGGTGTTCTTTTTATTAAAAGATAAAGATAATATTCTTGTTTGGGGTAAAGGCTTTTTGCCGCGTGAACGTTCTTTGTTAGGGCGTGTGTGGCGAGAATTAGATATGCAAATTGGCAACTATATACGCGGTCGTTTTTGGGAATCCTTTATGGTGGGCTTTGTTATGTGGCTGACCTATTTGATGATGGGGCATGAATATGCCTTGTTGTTGGGTGTATTGACGGGAATTTCTGTTTGGATTCCTTTTGTGGGGGCTGCGGTTGTGGCTTTGCCTGTATTATTGTTGTCCTTTTTTCAATGGGGAACCGCAGATATGACGCTTTATGCCGTGCTTGCTTATGCCATTATCCAGCTAATTGATGCGAATGTGGTCATTCCTTGGTTGTTTTCTGAGGTTGTGAACTTGCATCCTATTGCCATTATTGTGGCAGTGTTATTTTTTGGCAGTTTATGGGGGATTTTAGGTGTGTTTATTGCCATTCCTATGGCTGCCTTGGTGCAAAGTGTGTTAATTATTATTGCTGAACGAGCTAGACCAGCTGCGTCAAGCTAGAACGTATTAAAATAGAGGGTATATACCATGACAAGAAAGTTTAATTTCAGTGCAGGGCCAGCCATGTTGCCAACTGCTGTTATCAAGCGCGCACAGCAGGAAATGTTGGATTGGAATGATTCGGGCATGTCGGTCATGGAAATGAGTCATCGTGGTACAGAATATATGTCTATTGCAGGCAAGGCAGAACAAGATTTGCGCGACATCATGGCTATTCCTGATAACTACAAAGTTCTTTTTCTTCAAGGTGGCGCATCGTTACAATTTGCTATGATTCCATTGAATTTATTGGGTGACAAAACCAGTGCTGATTATATCAACACAGGCATGTGGTCGAAAAAAGCCATTGCCGAAGCCAAGCGCTATTGCACGGTGAATGTTGCTGGTGATACATCCGAAGGCGGCTTTACCACCGTGCCCACACAATCCGAATTGAAATTAAATCCTGATGCGGCTTTCGTGCACTACACACCCAATGAAACCATTGGCGGTGTGGAGTTTGATTATATTCCTGATACAGGTGATGTGCCTTTGGTTGCAGATATGTCTTCAACGATTTTGTCGCGTCCAATTGATGTGTCCAAATTTGCTATGGTTTATGCGGGTGCGCAAAAGAATATTGGCCCTGCGGGCTTAACGATTGTGATTATTCGTGATGATTTGTTGGGAAATGCCGCAGACAACACACCTGCCATGTTGAATTATGAAACACATGCTAGCAATGACTCAATGTACAACACACCAGCAACATACAGTTGGTATATGGCAGGCTTGGTCTTTGAATGGATTAAAGAGCAGGGCGGTCTTGCTGCCATGGGCGAGATTAATCAACGCAAAGCGGATAAGTTGTATGCCGCCATTGATAGCAGTGCTTTTTATGCCAATCCCGTGCCTAAAGCCAATCGATCTTGGATGAATGTGCCATTTACACTGGCTGATGCAAATTTGGATAGTGATTTCCTTGCAGGTGCAACAGAGCAAGGTTTAATCACACTCAAAGGTCATCGCTCTGTGGGTGGCATGCGCGCTAGTATTTATAATGCTATGCCCGAAGAAGGTGTGGATGCATTGGTTGCTTATATGCAGGCATTTGAACAAAACCAAGGTTAACGGAGTATCTTTTGATAAAACAATCTTGTCCTAAAGTTTGGATTGCCGACAAAATGAGTCAGCGAGCCGTTGAAGTGTTTCGTTCGCGTGGCATTGAAGTGGATTATAAACCGGGCTTATCGGTTGAAGAGCAGTGTAAGATTGCTGACCAATATGATGGTATTGCTGTACGTTCTTCTACCACCCTTAAAAGCGATCTCTTAGCAGCAGCAAGTCATGTTAAAGTGATTGGTCGTGCTGGTATTGGTGTGGATAATATTGATATTCCAAACTGCTCACGACGTGGTATCGTGGTAATGAATACACCATTTGGCAATACGATTACGACAGCAGAATTGGCTGTAGCACATATTGTGGCTGCGGCACGCCAAATTCCGCAAGCAACTGCTTCAACACGAGCTGGAAAATGGGAAAAATCCAAGTTTATGGGTATGGAATTAACTGGCAAAAAAGCAGGTGTGATTGGTGCAGGGAATATTGGCGCGATTGTATGCGATCGACTGAAAGGTTTGCATATGTCGGTGTATGTTTATGATCCATTTATTTCCGATGAACGTGCTTCTGCCATGGGTGTTACCAAGGTGGATACAGTGGCTGAACTGGCAAGCATGGTGAATATTTTAACGATTCATGTGCCTTTGTTGGATGCTACACGCAATTTAATCAATGCTGATATTCTGGGCAATATGAAAAAAGGCTCGATTATTGTGAACTGTGCTCGTGGCGGCATCGTTGATGAGAAGGCTTTGTATAAAGTCTGTAAATCTGGTCACTTACGCGCGGCAGCTTTAGATGTATATGAAGATGAACCGGCTCGCGATAACCCATTGTTCCAATTGGACAATGTTACTTTTACACCACATATCGGTGCTTGTAGTGATGAAGCTCAAGAAAATGTTGCGGTACAAATTGCCGAGCAAATGTCGGACTACTTATTGGCAGGTAGCGTAAGTAATGCTGTGAATGTTCCATCTTTATCGGAAGAAGAAGCTGCATCATTGCTTCCTTATATGTCACTTTCTGAGAATCTAGGACAATTTATGGGACAGATGATGCGCCCTGGTTATAGCAAGCTTATCGTACGTTTTGAGGGTGCTGTGAGTAAATTAAACCGTCAGCCGTTACTCAATGCAATATTACAGGGTTTATTATCACGCAGCATGGATGAAGTGAATGCTGTGAATGCGATGATGTTGGCAAAAGAGCGTGGTATTGAAATTGAAGAGGTGGCATGCGATACATCTGATCATTTTGCCAGCTTAATTCGTTTGGAAGTGACTGGTGATGATGGTCAACGTTGCGTATCAGGCACAGTATTTGATGGCACGCGTGCACGCTTGGTAAGTATTGATGATTGTGAAATTGAGATAGCACCAATCGGGCGACTATTGTTTATTGAAAACCACGATAAACCAGGTGTAGTTGCAGCTTTGGGGGCGATTTTAGCAGATGCCAATATTAATATTGGTGATTTCCGTTTGGGTCGACGTGAGGGCAAACCTGAAGCGGTTGCTTTGGTCGGTATTGATTCTGAACCAAGTACGAGCGTGCTCGAAAAACTTGAAGCATTAGAAAATGTAGTCACCGTGCGTTACGTTGATTTGGAGGATGTGTGAGTCTATTAAAACCAATACTTGGTCTTGATGATGCTTTTGGCGAGCAAGCAAGTAATTTGCGCGCTTTGCAGTTTCGTTTATTTGAAATTTATAATAAAGCAGGTTTTTCTGAAGTTATTCCACCGTTGGTAGAGCGACCTCAATCGTTGGTATCTGGCGCAGGACGTTTTTTATCTGATCAAACATTGGTCTTTTCAGACCCCGCTGATGCAGGGCAGCTAGCGATTCGCCCTGATATAACACCACAGGTAGCACGCATTGCTGCAACGCGGATGCAATCCAGTGATGAATTAAAATTATATTATTCAGGGCAAGTCATGTTAGCACGCCCAGATGCACGTTCAGGCTCTCGTCAGCAATGGCAGACAGGTGTAGAATATTTGGGTGTATCAGGTGAAGCGGGGGATGTAGAAGTCATGCATCTTGCAGGGCTTTCTATGCAGGCAGCAGGTTTTTCTTCACCTGTATTACAGGTTGGACATATGGGGCTTATTGGTGCTTTGATTGCAGGCAGTGCAACACCGCTTGAAACATGGGTGAAAATATTATCTAGGCGCTCTCCTGAAGATATGGCGCAACAACTTACAGATGAGAGCTTACCTGAAAGCAACAAACAAGCGTTGATGACTTTAGCAGCAGGGCAGGGTGATGATGTTTGGCTAGCTAAGACTGCGAATCAAATCAATGATGCCTTTGCAATGGCTGCGCAAGAGCTTTTACAACTGGTTGAAGCAGTTGAAAGTCGTTTGGCTGGTGAAGTGACCATTCAAATTGAAGTCGCAGTTGTGCCACGCTTTTTGTATCATAGCGGCATGGTATTTAGTGGTTTTGCAGATGGTTCATCGCGTGCCTTATTGCATGGTGGACGTTATGATGAGATGATGAAAGCGCATGGGCGTGAAATGCCTGCAACAGGTTTTTCGTTTGATTTATGGGCTTGGTTATAAATCAGCGGCATCTTGAAGCGTGGTTATAAGATTAGTTTGAATGATTTTTACCTTTTTATAAAGGAATCGAGGATAAAATGACAAATACAGTAGCGATTGGTATTCAATGGGGTGATGAAGGCAAAGGTAAAATTGTCGATTTGCTTGCGCCAAAAATGGATGTGGTAGCACGTTTTCAAGGTGGCCCCAATGCTGGACATACTTTGGTGATTGGTGATCAAAAAACTGTATTAAATCATATCCCTTCTGGTATTTTACATAGCAATATCCTTAGTCTGATTGGTAATGGTACGGTGGTTGACCCATTTCGTTTGGTCGAAGAGTTGGATATGTTGCTTGAAGCAAATATCCCCGTGAATGATCGGTTGCGTATTTCTGATCGCTGTCAGTTAATTCTGCCATATCACCGTGCTTTGGATGCAGCTCGCGAATCTGCCAAAGGCAAAGGCAAGATTGGTACAACAGGGCGCGGTATTGGCCCTTGTTATGAAGATAAAACAGCCCGTCGTGGTATTCGTTTGGTGGATTTGAATGCCGATGATTTGGATGCACGTATTGATGAGAACCTTCGTTATGTGAATTTTATGCTGGTTGAGTTTTTAGGTGCGGAAGCCGTATGCAAAGCCGATGTGATGGAAGCTATTGATTTAGCTCGTGAACGTTTGTTACCACTGGCTGCTGATGTACCTTTGATTCTTCATCAGAATATCAACGCAGGCAAAAATATTCTTTATGAAGGTGCACAAGGCTCGATGCTGGATGTTGATCATGGTACATATCCGTTTGTAACTTCATCGAACACTGTTTCAGGTGCTGCATTGGCAGGTTTGGGTGTCGGTCCAAAAGAAGTGGATGAAGTATTGGGTATTTGCAAAGCCTATACCACACGTGTTGGCGCAGGGCCATTTCCAACAGAATTATACAATGCCGATGGTATGTGTGATGATAAAAATGCTGGTAAACATATGGCAGAAAAAGGTCAGGAGTTTGGTGCAACGACAGGTCGCCCGCGTCGTACAGGTTGGTTTGATGCTGTTGTCGTGCAACATGCTGTGCGTATCAATGGCGTGACTGGTTTGGCAATTACTAAGCTTGATGTATTGGATGGTTTAGAAGAAGTGAAACTATGTGTTGCTTATGAACGCAATGGCGAGCGCCTAGAGTCGATTCCTGCATGCGCCAAGGCTTTGGAAGAATGCACACCTATTTATGAATCTTTGGCAGGTTGGTCTGAAAACACTTTTGGCTTGCAAGATGTTAGCAAACTTCCTGATGCAGCCAAAACATTGCTCAAACGTATTGAAGAAGTATGTGAATGCCCAGTAAATATGTTATCAACAGGGCCTGACCGCGACCATATTTGTCATTTATAATACACTATGTATATACCTAAATCCTTTGAGATTAAGGATAAAGAACAAATTTTTTCTTTTATAAAAGAAAATGCCTTTGGTCAGCTTGTTTCCACACACGAGGGGAAAATATTTTCTTCACATATTCCTTTTTTGTTCGATGACGAAGAAAATGTATTACTTTGTCACGTAGCGAAACCAAACCCACAATGGCAAGATATTGAGGGGCAACAAGTATTAGTTAGTCTTGAAGGTACGCATGGTTATATTTCACCCTCTTGGTATAAAGATGTAGGCGTACCAACATGGAACTATCAAGCTGTTCATATTAATGGAACAGCAAAGTTGGTTCATGATGAAGATAAGCTGAGAGGCATGCTTGAGGCTTTGACAGATATTTATGAGCTTCAACAAGAACAACCTTGGAAATCCATATACAATGGTAAACTAATTCAGGCCATTGTTGGTATATCTATAGATATTGAAGAGGTGCAATGTAAATTTAAGCTAGGGCAAAATCGTTCTGATACAGATAGATTACAAGTAATTGAGAAGCTTCAAAAAAAAGGTTCAATTGACCTTGCGAAGGCGATGAAAGACACACTTTAAGCTAGGAGTCTGTCGGACTTAAAGTAATCGGCTACAAAAACATGGTTATTGGTCGCTTTTCACCTGTATTTTCGTTACACGCGGTGCTATTCGTCTCAAATACATGTAAAAAGCACCTCAATTCCATGATTTCTCGCTACAATCGTTTAAGTCCGACAAACTCCTAGTGTCTTAATGATTAAACTCACCGTCATACATCTGCGTAAATGTGTATAACCCTGTGCCATGCCCATCATCAAACTCAAGTCGAATGGCGTAGTTTCCAGCCAATTCGATATGGATTATTTTAACATCTTCTTTGCCAGTAATCACTTTAGCCTGTTCTGGTGCATGCCCTTGGCAACCAGCACAAGGGCATAACACACGTAAATCTTCATAGCGATAGGTGACGGTACGCCCATCATTCCAGTCGATTTCTAAATAGCCCTTGTCTGGGCAATTACGAATGGCTGCAGGTACTGCTGTTGTGCCCATGAATTAGGTAATAACCGTGGGTTTATCGCGGTTGGTGAAGTGTTGTAGTTTTGAAATACTTTCAGATGCTTCAATGAGCTCAGCCAAAGCATCTTGAGCATCCATATTTTGTTTGTTTGTATCGGGTTCAAAGGACTCCAAATAAAGGCGAATGGTTGCGCCTTCCGTGCCTGTACCCGATAAACGAAAAATAATACGTGAACCATCTTCAAACAAAATCCGAATGCCTTGATTGCTGCTCACACTTTGATCAATCGGATCTGTATAGGAGAAATCATCACAGGTTTGAACTTTGCGACCAGCCAACATGCTGCCTTGCAAGCTTTCAAACTGATCACGAATATGTTGCATCACTTGGTTGGCGGCATCAGTAGGCACAGCCTCATAATCATGGCGAGAATAATAGTTTCGCCCAAATTCTTTCCAATGCTCTGTAACAATATGCTCAACAGATTCGCCGCGTACTGCAAGAATATTTAACCAAAATAATACTGCCCACAACCCATCTTTTTCACGCACATGATTGGAGCCTGTCCCAAAGGATTCCTCGCCACATAGGGTAACTTTATTAGCATCCATAAGATTACCGAAGAATTTCCAGCCTGTGGGTGTTTCATAGCAGTCCAAGCCCAATGCTTTGGCAACACGATCAGCTGCACTACTGGTTGGCATGGAGCGTGCAATGCCTGCAATACCATCTTTATATGCAGGTACAGCTTTGGCATTGGCTGCCATAATCGCCAATGAATCACTGGGAGTTACAAAAAAGTGTTTGCCAAGAATCATATTGCGATCGCCATCACCATCAGATGCCGCACCGAAATCGGGGGCATGATTACTATATACAATATCTACGAGTTCTTTGGCGTAGGTCAGATTTGGATCGGGGTGACCGCCACCAAAATCTTCCAGTGGAATGCAGTTGATCAGGCTGTCGTCGGCCGCTCCCAGCATATCTTGCAGGATAACTTTGGCATACGAGCCTGTCACGGCATGCATAGCATCAAAACACATGCGGAAATCGGAGGCTAGAAGGGCACGAATAGCGGGGAAATCAAACAGAGATTGCATTAGTTCAGCATAATCAGATACCGAATCAATAACTTCGACGCTCATAGCACCGATTTGTGAGATGGCGATTTTACTTAAATCCACCTGCACGGATGATTTTAATATCTTATAGCTGCTGATAGTTTGCGTTTTGGCATAAATAGCATCGGTTATTTTTTCGGGGGCAGGGCCGCCATTGCCAATATTATACTTGATACCAAAATCTTCATCAGGGCCAGCAGGGTTGTGGCTAGCAGAAAGAATAAGCCCACCAAAAGCATGGTGTTTGCGGATTATGCATGAGGCCGCTGGTGTGGAGAGAATGCCATCTTGCCCGACTAGCACACGAGAAAAACCATTGGCTGCAGCCATGTTGATAATGATTTGAATAGCTTCAGCATTGAAATAACGACCATCACCACCCACAACAAGCGTTTGCCCTTGAAAATCACCAATACTATCAAATACAGATTGTACAAAGTTTTCCAAATATCCTGGTTGTTGAAATACTTTAACCTTTTTGCGCAAACCCGATGTACCAGGCTTTTGCCCTTCAAATGCTGTTGTAGATTGGTTGTTGATGTTCATAAGTTACCCTCCAAGGCAGTGGTCAGAAGTTTACACAATTATTACAATATTTCACTATGAAGGTGCTGATTAACCCAAGATTTTATAGAGATATAACTGCATTTCTTTTTTATAGTAACATTCCCTTTTTTATCAACTTTATTACTACATCAAGCCAGGGCAATCGCATTAAAACCGTCACTTTCCCATTAAGATTTTTTCCAAATAATCATTATCCCACCCCGCTTTAAGCCTTCGGTTCTTAATGCCTATTTTGGATGATGTATCGGCTTTGATCAGA
>JALUXZ010000067.1 GCA_027018935.1 Mariprofundaceae bacterium | reverse complement strand
ATTAGCCGGTGCTTCTTCTAAAGGTACCGTCAAATCAGAATGCTATTAACACTCATCTCTTCTTCCCAATTGAAAGTGGTTTACAACCCTAAAGCCTTCTTCCCACACGCGGCATCGCTGCATCAGGCTTGCGCCCATTGTGCAAAATTCCCCACTGCTGCCTCCCGTAGGAGTCTGGACCGTGTCTCAGTTCCAGTGTGACTGATCATCCTCTCAAACCAGTTACTGATCATCGCCTTGGTAGGCCTTTACCCCACCAACTAGCTAATCAGACGCGGACTCATCTATGAGCGTGAGGTCCGAAGATCCCCCACTTTCCTCCGTAGAGCGTATGCGGTATTAGCTTGCGTTTCCACAAGTTGTCCCCCACTCATAGGCAGATATCCACGCGTTACTCACCCGTGCGCCACTCGTCAGCATCCGAAGACCTGTTACCGTTCGACTTGCATGTGTTAGGCATGCCGCCAGCGTTCGTTCTGAGCCAGGATCAAACTCTCCGTAGAAAGTTCAAACATATTTTTACATATTTATCCCAGTCTCGATCACTTGATTAAAACTATCTAAAATTAACGTTCGCTTGCGCTGTTAACCTCATCTAGTCCAATCAATCGTCAAGATTAAGAAGACCCGATGCGGCCACAGCTCAAATAAAAATTACAATTTGTAAAGAACTACTCCGCTGCAAGTAACCTGAGCCTCTCGCTGCGGGCGGCGAAACTTAGCGCCTAATCAACTACTGTCAACAACTTATTTCAAATACCTTTTAAAGCATAAGAACAAGCCATGTAAGCAGCCCTTCAACATCCACCCAGTAGCGGTGAAAACTTGCCGACCCTTGCCGAAGGGCGGCGAACTCTAGGAACCTTATTCATCATGTCAACTCTTATTTTTCACTCTTCTTTTTTCAAGACTGGCGAATAGAATCTTGCATTCCAATGGCAAGCCACCACATTTCCGGCACTCACATTATAAGTTTATTAAATAATATACAGGACAGATATATACTATGACCTATTACGATGTATTCAATGGCGATGCCGATGGCATTTGCGCACTCCATCAACTTCGCTTGGCTCAACCCTTAGAAAGCACGCTCATCACAGGTGTAAAGCGAGATATTCAATTGCTTCAACAAATCCACGCCAAAACAGGCGATGACATCACTGTTCTTGATATATCTCTTGATAAAAACCGCCAACCCCTTGAAAACCTTTTAGATCAGAATATCCAAATACATTACTATGACCATCATTTCGCAGGGGCTATACCAAACCACCCAAATCTTTTCGCGCACATCAATACAGATGCTGACATGTGCACCAGCCTTTTGGTCAACCAAACATTGGATTCTGCATACCTACCTTGGGCTGTCACAGCCGCATTTGGCGACAACCTTTTCGATAGCGCCAAACAAGCCGCCCAACCACTCCACCTGAACAGCCAACAACTCCAAGCACTAGAACACCTAGGTACACTCATTAACTACAATGGTTATGGCACCACACTCGATGACTTATATTTTCACCCTGCTGAACTTTACCGTGCCATTGCAGGCTTTGAAGATCCTTTTGATTTTATTGCTCAATCCCCTGCCTATCAAACCCTAGCCCAAGGCTACCAACAAGACATGGATCGCGCTCAGGCCATCCCAATCAGCGAACAAACCGAGCACACTGCAATATTTATCCTACCTGATGAAGCTTGGACACGCCGCGTCTCTGGTGTTTATGGCAATCTACTTGCGCGAAAACATCCTGACCGAGCCCATGCACTCATCACCCAACTGAATAATGGACTAAGCCGCATTAGCGTCCGCGCCCCACTCCTGCGGAAATCAGGCGCGGATACACTATGCATGCAATTCCCAACGGGCGGTGGACGCAAGGCAGCAGCTGGCATCAATGCCTTACCAGAACACCTGCTTCCAGTATTCACACAAAAGTTTCAACAGCAATATCAACAATAAGGATCCATCATGCAACAAAAGATTCAACAACTCGTTACTTGGAAAGGTTTCGAACGGTTTATTATTGGGTTAATCCTCACCAACGGCGTACTTGTCGGCTTAGAAACATCTGAAGCCTTCTCAAAAACCTATGAAACTTGGATGGCGCTTGGCAACCAAATCATTATCGGTGTTTTTGTCGCCGAAGCCACCCTTAAAATAGCCGCCGTTGCCCCCAAATGGAAGCAGTATTTCGGTGACGGCTGGAATGTCTTCGATTTCACCATCGTTGTTTTATCACTCATGCCTACCACAGGTGAATTAGCACTGGTTGCCCGCATGGCTCGTTTACTCCGTGTCTTACGCCTCATTTCCACCCTTCCTGAATTAAGACTTATCGTAAACACACTACTTCGCTCATTACCAGGCATGGGAAACATCATGCTCTTAATGAGTGTTGTCTTTTACATCTATGCTGTCGCAGGTCAGCAATTTTTTCATACTATTGACCCTGAACACTGGGGAAATCTCGGCATCTCATTACTCACCCTCTTCCGAGTTGTAACCTTAGAAGATTGGACAGACCTCATGTATACTACCATGAGCACCTACCCTTACAGCTGGGTTTATTTTGTTAGCTTCGTGATCGTCGGCACCTTTGTTATTATCAATCTTTTTATTGCCGTCGTGATCGACAATCTCGACCAAGCCAAAAAAGAACGCCTTGCACAACTCGAAACACCGCCAAATCGTCAAAAACTCCTCAAGGATTTACATGCAACCCAAGATGCACTTCAGAAGCTTCTAAAGCAGCTGAATGAACACCAAGACCGTTAAGCCTCCCAACTTATGCAAGCAAACTTAGATCAAAGCATCTTTACAATCAGAAAACATCCTTTTTTGAGAAAATATTTGACAGATAATGTGTAACACATAGGGTGCGCAGCCCAATCGAGGTTCGTCCCTTGCTTGGATGATTGTATTTGATCTATGGAGATAACCATGAGTACATGGACTGTCCGCCCCGGCGACATTGAACGGAAATGGTATATTGTTGACGCTCAAGATTTGATCTTGGGACGCATGTCCACTGAAGTAGCGAAAGTGCTTCGTGGTAAACATCGTCCTCAGTACACCCCACATGCTGATTGTGGCGATCATGTGATTGTCA
>JALUXZ010000066.1 GCA_027018935.1 Mariprofundaceae bacterium | reverse complement strand
TTCAATGATTTCTATCAATTATGGCCTGAAAAATTCAATAACAAAACCAATGGCGTTACCCAACGTCGTTGGATGGCATGGTGTAATAAGCCTTTGAGTAAACTCATCAGTGAACATATTGGTGATGTTTGGATTACCCAACTTGATGATTTGAAAAAACTGACACCGTTGGCAGAGCATGCAGATTTCCGCCAACAATGGGCTGGATGTAAACGTGAAAATAAAGTGCGTTTGGCCGATGTGGTTCGTGATGTATGCGGTGTAAGTTTTCATCCTGATGCCATGTTTGATATTCAGGTTAAACGTATCCATGAATATAAACGCCAGCTTTTGAATGTGTTACATGTGATTCATTTGTATGACCGAATTAAGCGTGGTGATACCGATAACTGGACGAACCGCTGTGTGTTGATTGGCGGCAAGGCCGCACCTGGCTATGATATGGCCAAGCAAATCATCAAGTTGGTGAATAATGTTGCGGATGTAATTAATCATGATCCTGATGTTGGTGATAAATTAAAGCTCGTATTTTTTCCAAATTATCGGGTATCGGCTATGGAGGTGATTGCACCTGCGGCTGATTTATCAGAGCAAATTTCCACTGCGGGCAAAGAAGCATCGGGCACAGGTAACATGAAATTCATGATGAATGGTGCATTGACCATGGGTACATTGGATGGTGCCAATATTGAGATTCGTGAAGAAGTGGGCGATGATAATTTCTTTTTGTTTGGGTTAACTGCAGAAGAAGTGGAGCAAACACGTGGACATTATCATCCAAATGGCATCATTGAAGCTGATGATGATTTTAAACGGGTTATGAATTTGATTGAGTGCGGTCATTTCAATCAGTTTGAACCAGGGCTTTTTACGACCATTACAGCTTCAATCCGCTCCTCAGATGACCCTTGGTTAACGGCTGCTGATTTTCGCTCATATATTGATGCACAGCAAAAAGCATCACTGGCCTATCAGGATAAGGAAAAATGGGTGAAAATGAGTATCTACAATACGGCTTATAGTGGAAAATTTTCCACAGATAGAACTATGCAGGACTACAATAGAGATATTTGGCATTTGAAAGCAATTAAGCCCAAAGAAGGTACATGTTATATGGATTTTTCCAGAAATTAGAAGCCCTATAAATAGCAATAATAAGTGTGTAACTATGGGGTATTTACGCAGGTTTATAGTGTCAGGTCATTGCTGTCCGACGAAAATCAGATCTCGTCATACCCGACTTGATCGGGTATCCAGAAACCCCTTAAGACACTGGATTCCCGCCTGGAGGTGAATCGCGAAGCGAGAGAGACCACCCTGGGGTGTCGCGGGAATGACGGTTGTGTATAGAGATAATTTGCTGTCCCGTAGGAAATATTTGTGCCAGAAGTATTGTATGATAAGGGGTATGAATACAAACATGAAAATTTCGTCGGACAGCAGTGGTGTCAGATGATATTGAAGCATATATCTACTGGAGAACTGTATGAATGAACTACTATTGATAATAAGATGTACAAACATGACAAATATATTGTGATATAATATAGTGTTGCAAATTAAAGCCTAACTGAGGTGGTCATATGCAAATTATAAAAGTTACAGTTATTTTAATTATCGCATTGTTTCCAATGTATTCATTCGCGGCTGAATCAGGTGAAGTTAGCTATATGCGTGGGGATGCTTGGTTGATTCATTCTGGCAATCGTACACAACTTACATTGGGCACAAAAGTTCAAGAGGGTGATGTTGTCGTCACTAAAAATAACGGACGTGTCAAGCTTAGTATGGTGGATGGGAGCCGTTTATTTATTGGTAGTCATAGCCGTTTAAAAGTTGAAACCTACAGCATGAATAAAGGCAATTTATTCAGTGCAAATATTAATATGTTATGGGGAAAAGTAAGGTTTTTTGTATCTAAATTACGTACAAAATCTTCTAGTTTCCAAGTGAAAACAAAAACGGCGGTGATTGGTGTGCGTGGTACAGAATTTGCAGTGCTTGTACCTGTGCCGAAAAATCTACCAGTTAAGCCCAGCGTGCGTGTTAGCAAGGTGCTACTCAAAAACCTGAAACCAACAAAGTTGTTGCTTTTTTCAGGTGCGGTTGTGGGTCAATCTGTATCTGGTGCGGTAAAGCATATTAAGCCGGGTATGGCTGTAAACTTTAAACCTTCGGGTTTGATTGAAAGTAATAAAATTGGTAAGAAAGATTTAAATCTGGTGAAAAATCTTCCTGCACAACGACCAGTAGTGAAGAAGAAAGTAAGCAAAGAAAAAGGAAAAGAGAATGTTCCAGCAGTAGATGCTAAGGTTGGTCGTACAAAGACTTTGTTAAAACCTTTAGAAGCTAAAAAGAAAGTTCAAGCAAGGTTGCCAGCGGCGGCAGGTAAGCCTACACCGCAAGCTTCTGGTTTGAGAAACACTGTAGCAGGTAAACCTACACTTAGAAAGCCTGTAGTCACCAAGCCTGTTGTTAGGAAGCCGATTGTAAAAAAGCCCCTTATTAGGAAGCCTGTAATCAAGAAACCTGTAATCAGGAAGCCTGTAATCAAGAAACCTGTAATCAGGAAGCCTGTAATCAAGAAACCTGTAATCAGGAAGCCTGTAATCAAGAAGCCTGTAATCAAGAAGCCTGTAATCAGGAAACCTGTAATCAGGAAACCTGTAATCAGGAAACCTGTAATCAAGAAGCCTGTAATCAAGAAGCCTGTAATCAAGAAGCCTGTAATCAAGAAGCCTGTAATCAGGAAACCGCTTATTTGATAATGTTTGGTGGTGGTTTGCTCAATTTATTATATTTGGGAGTTGTTGAATGTTGAGAGTGTTATTTTTTTTAGGGACTCTGTTAGCATTTCAGATGCAAGCGATTGCTGAACCCGTGAGTATGGATGAGGCAGTGCAAGATTATCAGTTCCAAGATTTTAATATGGCAAAGGATAAATTTGAAACCTTATTAAAAGATGAACCTAAGAATGTTTCTATTCATTACTATTTGGGTTTAACCTATCAACAATTGAAACAGTATGATTTAGCTTTGAAACATTTGGAATTCGCGGCGCAAAGTGATACTCCTCCAGAAGGCATTGAAAAAGATTTAGCTGATTTGTATTTACAATCGGGGTATCC
>JALUXZ010000065.1 GCA_027018935.1 Mariprofundaceae bacterium | reverse complement strand
AACTACAATGCCTTTCATTATATGGCTTCGATTAGCAATGCCAATACAGGCGCGATGATTTGGCAAGCGGATAGTGTGGATAATTTTGGTCGCACCATTAGTGAAAGCTTTGGTAATGGTGTAAGCACTACGCATAAATATGATGCCATACGTGGCACGCTCATGAATCTATACGCCACTTCAAACGGTGCAGCGATTCAGAATTGGTCATATGACTATGATGCCGTGGGTAATATGTTGTTCCGCACCGATGCCGTGGTTGGATACACTGAGAATTTCACCTATGACAATCTGAACCGTTTAGAAACAGTGAACAACAGTGCAGGCGTGTTGCAGAAGTCTTATGCCTATGATGCGATTGGTAATATCACCAGCAAGTCTGATGTCGGCAGTTATACTTACGATCCCAACCATCCGCATGCTGTACAAAGCGCAGGTGGAAACACATATATCTACGATGCCAATGGCAATCAGACCAGCGGTGCAGGACGTACACTGCAATGGACAAGCTTTAACAAAGCTTCTGGTATTTGGACAGCGGATGGTTACACAGGTTTTGAGTATGATGCCAATCATAACCGCATCACCAAAACCACACCGACCAGTAGTACGGTGTATATCGGTAAAATCTTTGAAGAGATCACCATTGGCGGTCTGACCAAAGATCGAAATCATATTTATGCAGGCTCTAAGCTTGTTGCGAGTATTGAGAATAATGTGGGCGGTCTGACAAATACCCGCTACATGCATGGTGATCACTTAGGCTCGATTAGTGTGATTACAGATGAGCAGGGTCAAGTGGTTGAGCGTTTGCGCTTTGATGTGTTTGGTGCGCCAGTGAGTCTTGATGGCACAGCCAAGGCCATGGGTTCAAGTAATACGGATCGTGGCTACACCGGCCATGAGATGGATGCCTCGACTGGTTTGATCAATATGAATGCGCGGCTTTATGATCCGATACTGGGAAGGTTCTTGAGTGCGGATACGGTGGTTCCCGGTGCTGGCAATATGCAGAACTTTAATCGCTATAGCTATGTGCTGAACAACCCGTTGCTATATACTGACCCGACAGGTCACTTTTGGCATATCATTATCGGTGCTATTGTTGGTGGAATTATGGCAGGCATCCAAAATGACTGGGATATTGGAGCTGTACTTCAGGGTGCCGTTATTGGTGCTATGGCAGCCGCGATTGGTGGATCCGCTTATGGAGCGGCGGGAGGAGGTTTTTGGGGGACGGTCGCTGGCGGTGCTGTTGCGGGAGCATTTGCAGGTTTTACAGGCACAGCGATGAATGGCGGCGGGAAATATCTCCATAAGACACTCAATGGAGCTTTTTTTGGTGCGGTTGGAGGAGCAGTGACTGGTGGGCTAGTTCAGGAATTTAACATTAACGAAGTTATCGCAGGCATGTCTGGCTCCTATACATCGGGTTATATGCAAGGCGGCTCGGATAATGCACGCTTTGCTTTGTATGTGGCAGCTGGAGCGGCGGCTGTGGCTTATGTGGTGAGGGGGGCTTTGGGAGGAGCTAAAGGTTCCGGTGGTGAAGCTAATGGAGATAGAAAAATTAGAGGTGGGCGACACCTTCCGAAGGATTCCTTTGCGTATGAAGCTTTATTAAAAGATGGGCGTATAGGGCAAGAGGTGCTTGATAATACTTGGTTATATCCAAACGAAGCAAGGAAAGTACCTCAGGGGTATGATGCGATTACAACCTCTGATAGTAGAGTTTATTTTAATACAGGGCAATATGACCCTACTTCGGTGAATGGAGCTAGGATTATTGCGCATGAATTTATACACATCTTGCAATACCAGGAGGTCGGTTCGACACTGGGGTTTTATTTAGAGTATGTATCACAGGTTAATCAATATGGATATAGAGGTGCCCCTTATGAGAAACAGGCGTATGCTTATGGGGACAAACTTTTTCCGTAATAAAAAATGAGGTAGTAAAGTCTATGAAGTTAATAATGATTGTATTCCTGCTTGTTTTTATGAATGGCTGTATCACCTTACTGCCAAAGTGTGATATTAAGGAACTATGTCATTATGGTAGTTTTTATGATTCTGTTACTCCCCAGTTGCAACAGCTTAACCTTGAAAAATTAAATTATAAAGATCAAGTGGCTGTGCTTATATATGGAGTGAAATATCGCCATCATATGCCTTATAACATTGTCGATGCACTTAAAACTAGAGATCCAAGTATTTTACCACTTTTGATTGGAATGGTAGAGAGGTATAGCTCTCTATATACTAGGAAATTCGCTATAGATATTTGTGAGTCAATTATAGCTCATCATCCAGAAGTTGAGAGTGATAGTCGAGTAGCTCAATTTATTATGGAAAGTAAAAAAATAGTTCTTCAGGAGAAAATTAAAGCAGATAAGATTACGAAGGATTATTATGAAAAGCACTAAGGGAAAGTCGAGGGCGACATAAATCAATGGGGTCAGACTCGATTGATTTTATAATTTAGGGCATTTTACTTTAATATCATGCACTTATGGAGGAAAGATGATTCCAAAAAGACCAGTCAAATATCAATCAAATCTAACTCCATTGGTTTTTGATGAAAAATGGGGTCAGGTCTTGCAGTCATGCATTCTACTGACGGAATTATTATTTTAGGGTAGAGTGCAAGAAAAAGTGGTGGTAAGAAGTGATTAGGAATCAATGGGGTCAGACTCGATTGATTTTATAATTTAGGTTATTTTACTTTAATATCATGCACTTATGGAGGAAAGATGATTTCAAAAAGACCAAGTAAATATCAATCGAGTCTGACCCCATTGATTCTTGACCCCATTGATTCTGACCCCATTGATTCTGACCCCATTGATTCGGCAATGTAGCGGCGATTGCACAGCGTAATATCAAACGTATGTTGGCTTACTCAACCATTGGGCATGTTGGTTTTATCCTGTTGGGACTGATTGCAGCCAATGAAGCAGGTTACGCAGGATCATTAGTTTATCTAACCGTTTATTTATTTATGAATATGGGTGTGTTTGCCATTATTGTGTTGATGCGTCGTGATGGCATGCAAGGTGAGTTGCTGGATGATTTTGCAGGTCTGTCGAAGGTTCGCCCTGGTTATGCTTTGGCGATGGGCTTGCTGTTGTTCTCTTTGGCAGGGATTCCATTCCTAGGTGGGTTCTGGGCG
>JALUXZ010000064.1 GCA_027018935.1 Mariprofundaceae bacterium | reverse complement strand
CGCTTTGGGGTGGTTTGACTTCGGGTCGTGAATACTCTGATTTTATCTGGCCTATCGATATTTATATTGTGTTGTTTATGGTAACACCATTGTTTACAAATATCTTCATGACTATTCTTAATCGCCGCACACAAGGTATTTATACAACCAACTGGTTCTTTGCAGGTTCATTCTTTATGTTGATTGTGATCTTGTTGATTGGTAATGCGCCTGAATTTTTCCACTTAACAGGTTTGAATGAAGCCTATATGACATGGTGGTTTGCCCATAACGTGTTGGGCTTGCTGATTACACCAGTGGCAGCAGCGATTACGTATTATATTGTGCCTAAAGTAACAGGCAATCCATTGTATTCGCATCGTGTGGGTCATTTGCATTTTTGGTCTATCGTGGTGTTTTATTCAACGCCAGCAGCGCATCACTTGATGAGCTCTCCATTGCCTGAATGGTTGAAATCATTCGCATCGGTTGAAGGGGTGTTGATTCTTGTGCCAGCGATTGCTTATGTGTGTAATATTTTGCTGACTATGCAAGGTCGTTGGTCTATGTTTGTAGAGAATATAGAATTGAAATATACCATCACAGGTGTATTACTTGCGATTCCATTGAATATGCAAGGTGGCTTTCAGCAAACACGTGCAATTAACTGGTATGTTCATGGTACAGGTTGGATTGTGGCACATGCTCACTTGGCATTGCTAGGCTTCTCAACCTTTGCTGAAGCAGCAGCGATTTATTATGGTCTGCAAACATTGCTACGTCGCAAATTGTACTCGCTAAGCTTGGCAAACTTCCATTTCTGGATGCTTTTGATTGGCTTCTCATTGTACTGGGTTTCTATGACCATCGCAGGATTGATTCAAGGTGCGGCTAAGATTTATGAAGTGCCTTATTTGGATGTGGTGATTGCAGAGCATCCATACATGATTGTGCGTTGGTTGGGTGGTACTTTGGTATTCTTGGGTAATATCGTATGGCTTTGGAATATGTATATGACAGCTAAGCATGGTGAGAAGCTTGAAAAAGGCGTATTGCCGCATCAAGTTGCATACGTTCGTTAATAAGAAAACGGACTGGGGCATAGAATGCCCCAGTCTATCATTAAGAATTAAAGTAAAATAAAGGGAGGACGGTTAGAATGGGATTTCGTGAATATCGACTAGGTTCGATTATGTTTGGTGTGGCTTTATCTTCATCCATGATGATCACAATTTATTTTCCAGGGTTGGATATATCGAGTGTATCTTCAACAAGTATAGCATTGGAAAAGCAATTGACGTATGGTAAAAACAGTAGCTTTGATTATGGTGATCCGTTTGTGCAAGGTAAGGATAAGCCAATTAAGGTGGTTTTGAAAAAAGACCCAATGACGGGCGCTACCATAGATGATACCAATGCTTATGTGTTTAAGCCTGGCACATCATTGCCAAGTGGTTTGGTGCATGAGAATATCATGGGTGAAAAGGTGCAAGCCTTGAGCGTATCTTTGGGTAAAACCAATCAAGTGAATGAGTCCAAGGGCGGTGTTTTTCTTGTGCAATCATCGGTGAAAGATGGTGTGGAAACACCATACATTGAATTTGCTACAGCAACACGTGGTTGGACTGTAGAAGCAACATTAGCAGCAGCCGATCAAAAAATGCTTGCAGGTTCAGGCAAGTCTATGTTTGTACGAGAAGGTTGCTGGTGGTGTCACACTTTATTGCCAGAAGAAACACATGATTGGCAGTCTTTTGGTCGCCCACCTATGCTAGGGGATTTCAATGGTGAATCTCCAACAACATTTGGTTCAGACCGTAAAGCGCCTGATTTGCTCCATGTTGGCTCTCGCAACTCATCAAAAGAATGGATGATGATGCATTTCTTTAATCCTAGATTGGTTCAGCCGCATTCTATTATGCCACGTTATGATTATCTGTGGGGCAAAACAGATAAACAAGGCAATAAGATTGATTTGGCAAAATGGGATGAAGAGTATAATGCATACCGTGCAGGAACGCGCGTTTATCCGCCAGAAGTGCCCGAATATAGAGACGATACAGAGATTCGTATGTTAATCGATTTCGTCTTGAATCTGAAGTAAGGGGGAGAGAATATGTCTAAATTTTTACCATTATTTGATGGGCTTAACTTAAGTAAGCCGCTGGCAACCATGACAGCAGCAGACAAGAATGAGACAGCCAAGCATATTTGGGAGCATGAAAACTTGGGGGGGATTGCAGAAAACAATAACCCTTTACCACGCCCAGTGGTTGGCTTACTTTTATTAACCTTCTTAACCGCAATGGCTTGGACATTCCCTCTGTATGGTCAGCGCCCTAGTGCTGCCATGTATTTGGATTATGTGACGCTGATGAACTCCGCACCTGTGCAAAAGGTGTTGAGTGATAAAAGTATGAGCTCTGCCGATAGAGATAAGAAAGCGATGGAAATGATTGTGGGTGAGTTGGAACAAAAAGATTCAAAGTATAGTTTTCAACGCATTCAACATCCGATTACCATGAATGATTTACGCATCATGGCACCAAAAATTATTGAGCTAAATAATCAACATGTTGATTTGGAAGAATACTCAATCGTGGGCAGGGATGTGTCCTTGGCAAACTTTGAGGGGAACTTCAGGGCTGATGGTACGCGTATTCATAAGCAACCTTGGTGGGATAAAGGTTATTCGACCGCAGTTTTTTGGTTTGTTAACTTTTGTATTTGGGTAATCGTTGCTGTGAAACGCTTGCCTCCAATTACATGGCAACCTGACCACACTATTGCCCATTAATATAGGAGATTAATATGATTGATATGGATAACACACAATTTGCAGGTTTGCTCATTATTGCTTTTGCGCTTGCGGTACCTGTAATCTACAGCTTTTTTGTAGATAATCATAAAAAAGGTACGCCAGATCCGCGTGATGAACATCAGAAGTAAACTGTAAATTCTACTTGAATAAAAAAATACCGCCCTTTTGGGCAAGCCGTTTACTTAGCGAGTTGAAATAATCGTTAATATATGATACAATCCCTCTAGCCGTAACGGTTAGGGGGATTTTTCATTTGAAGAAGAAATCTTGTCACAGAATTGGTCCTAGAATCCCATTAGCAGTTAATGGAATACAGGTTAATTTCTGCAAAAATCCGTTATGTTCCAACTTTGGCATAGCTGCTAGTAGCGAGAGGCAACCGCGTGGAAAGACCCTAAAATCCAAAGACATCTACAAAGTAGTAAACTCAAGCAGGAAA
>JALUXZ010000063.1 GCA_027018935.1 Mariprofundaceae bacterium | reverse complement strand
GCTAGTTTCCGATGGTCACGCTTCTCAGCTTCTTCTAATCGATGAAGATATGCTTTTAAGTCTTCTTTGCTTGCCCAAGCTGTGCCATAAATACGATGCAACTGCTCATTCTTGGCATCACCTTCCCAATACGCCCCCGATACTTTCATGAGTTTAAAAAATCTAAGTTTCGATGTGTTCGGCACATGCGGACCACGGCACAAGTCTGACCATTCGCCTTGTTTATAAAGGCTGACAGTTTCGCCTTCGGGAATACGCCCAATCAACAATGCCTTATACTTCTCACCCAAACCTTCGAAATGCTTAATCGCATCATCACGCGCCCATTCTTCGCGCACAATCGGCAATTTACGCTTGGCAATTTCCTTCATTTTCTTTTCAATCACTTTTAAGTCTTCAGGTGTAAATGCGCGCTCAAAAGCGAAGTCATAATAAAAACCATCTTCAATCACAGGACCAATAGTTACTTGCGCACTAGGAAAGACTTCTTGTACAGCCATCGCCATCAAGTGCGATGTTGAGTGACGAATCACTTCCAAGCCTTCGGGTGACTTTTCAGTGATTAAAGAAACCGTGTCGCCATCAGATAACACGGCAGACAAATCACACACACAATTATTGACTGTCGCAGCAATCACTGCGCGTGCCAAACCTTCACCAATATCTTTGGCTAAATCAAAAGCCGTAGCACCATCAGGCAAGCTGCGAGAAGAACCATCAGGTAATTGAATATTCATCGAATAATACATCCTCTGCCTCTTCAATCCCCACACAATGCAGGGCGGGCATGCCAAACGAGGCTATTCTATTTGGAAACTGGTAGGCTCGGGCGGTTTCGAACCGCCGACCCCCACCATGTCAAGGTGGTGCTCTACCCCTGAGCTACGAGCCTAAATACCTTAAAAATCAATAAGTTAAAGAAATGCAAAACCCATCAATAAGCTGCTTGAGAGCAGTTTTGAAAGCAGTGCGCTTTTAGTCGTTGATTAAGGATGGCGGATATTACAAAGAAAATTAGCTATATCAAGCACCCTTCACACGAGAGCCCCACCTGTATCTGGTAGAGCTCTCTATTAACTACCACAAGGGGTACTTCTCTCATGAAAACCAGCTCTCAAAAACTATATTCATCCAGTCAATACTCTCAAAGCTTTTTAGCTTGAAAGCTCACTTGCCAGTAAGTCACTTTGCTCAAGAACCTTATCTGCTGCCATCAGGATTAAGTCAGGTGGATAGCCATAGCGTTTGAGTAGTTTCTTCACCATAAGTCTAAGCTTGGCTTTAACATCATCACGCTTGTTCCAATCCACCGTCGTATTTTTTCGGATACCCTCAACAATACGGTGAACCAGCTCTCTAATATCTTCCTGTTTCATCAGTGAAGTTGAATCATTTTCAGCAAGAATAGAATAGAAGGCATACTCGGCAGGCGTTAAACCCAACTCATCAGCCTTGCTATCTTCCAGCTTCATATCTCTGGCTAGTTCAGATAATTCCTGAATCACCTGAGCCGTATCAATCTGATTGTTGTGATAGCGTTTAATCACGTTGGATAGCATTTCAGAGAACTTCTTGCCCTGTGTCATGTTCTTCTGCTTTCTTACCTTTACCTCTTCATTGAGCAGCTTACGCAGCAATTCAAAGGCAAGGTTCTTATGCTCCATGTTTTTCACTTCAAGCAAAAATTCTTCAGATAAAATATCCAGTGAAGGTGCAGCTACACCCGCCGCCTCAAATATATCCACCACCCCATCACTGGCTAAAGCATCATCCACAATCTGTTTTATAGCTGAATCAACAGACCTATCTGATACGCCACCATCTCCCCCATCAGATAAGAATTTACTGATACGTGATTTAATGGCTTGAAACAATGCCACTTCATCTTTGATTTTCTCAGCTTCATAACTTGGCACTGCCATCACATAGAGTTTGGATAGAGCGGTTACTTCTGCCATAAATCGGTCTTTTACTTCTTCATCTGCCAGAATGAAATTCTGAGCAGCAAGTAGCGTTTTTAACTTCTCGCCCGTCTCAGCTTTAAAGTAACCTTGATAATCAAAGCCATGAAACATCTGCTCCACGACTTCAAACTTGCTCATCATACCAGCAATGACTTCAGCAATATCAGGCGCTACTTCACCCTCACCGCCACTCTCAACATACACTTGCATAGCTTTGCGTAAGTCTTGCCCGATACCAATATAATCTACAATCAATCCGCCAGGTTTATCTTTATAAACCCGATTTACCCTTGCGATAGCCTGCATCAATGCTGCACCCTGCATCTTCTTATCAATATAAAGCGTGTGTAGCGGTGGCGCATCAAAGCCTGTAAGCCACATGGATTGCACAATCACCAATTTTAACGGGTCATGTGCATCTTTAATACGTGTTGCTAAAGCTTTACGGTCTTTCTTATTGGTATGATGAGGCTGGAAGCTCTCAGGGTCATCGCTTGAGCTGGTCATCACCACCTTGATTGCCCCTTTATCCAAATCAGCTTCATGCCAATCAGGTTTCAGTTTAATAATTTGTGCATACAAATCCACCGCAATCTGGCGAGTCATACAGACAATCATGCCCTTGCCTTCAAACACTTCCTGCCGTGCTTCAAAATGGGTGACTATATCATTAGCAATATCTTTCAGCCTATCAGGATGACCGATAACAGCATTGATTTGAGCATTTTTCTTCTTCGATTTCTCAATCTGCTCATCGGTTGCGCCTTTGATATTCTCCACCAAAGCATCAATCTGTTTGGAAGCAGACTCATTAAACTTAATTTTCACCAATCGGCTTTCATAGCTCAGTGGTACAGTCGCTCCATCTTGCACTGCCTGAGCAATATCATACACATCAATATAATTACCAAAGACCTGCTGCGTATCTCTATCTTCTTTCTCAATCGGTGTACCTGTAAAGCCAATGAATGAAGCATGCGGTAAGGCATCCCTTAAATGCTTGGCGTTGCCGTATTTAATATTGCCTTGCTCATCCACTTTGCCTGTAAATCCATATTGGCTGCGATGTGCTTCATCAGCGACCACCACGATATTGGTTCGGTCTGATAAAGCATCATAGGTATTCTTACCATCTTCAGGATAGAATTTTTGAATCGTGGTAAACACAATGCCACCACCTAATACCGTCAATAGCTCTTTCAAATGCTCTCGGTTGTTGGCTTGAACAGGTGTTTGCCTTAATAGTGAAGTGCAGTTGCCAAATGTGCCAAAGAGCTGATCATCCAAATCATTTCTATCAGTCAGAATTACAATGGTTGGGTTCTTCATGGCAGGTTCAACCACCAACTGCCCAGCATAAAACACCATAGACAATGATTTCCCGCTACCTTGTGTATGCCAAACCACACCAATCTTTCTATCACCCACAGGTTGGTCTTTGACTGATTTCAAACCACGTGAAGCAGGGTCTTCCCGCACTTCACCCTCTGCCAACATCATCGCTCGCAAAGTGGACTGCACTGCCTTTTCCACCACATAAAACTGATGATAAGCCGCAACCTTTTTGATGGTGACGACTTGCATGGTCGTACCACCCTCTAATGCGCTACTGTCACCTCCCTCTCTTCCGTCTCTCCCAGCGGGAGAGAAACTTTGTTCTATGGTTTGGAATACTTTTTCGGGTGTTTCAAATAACTCATGATTCTTAAATCGTAATACAGTATTTCCTAGACTCGACAGATATTTATCTCTTTTCTGATCTTTCTTCTGTTGTTCTGGAGAGGCATGAACTTCACCATCCAACTCGATAATCAATCGTCTTTCGTGGCAATAGAAATCAACAATATAATGCCCAATCTGATGCTGCCTTCTGAATTTCAAACCCAGGAATTTCTTTCCTCGTACCAGTTCCCAAAAAATAGATTCAGCAGGCGTTTGATTCTTCCTTAATTCTTTGACTTGTTCTTTCATTCCTACAAAAGGCATGCCTCCACGATAGTGATAGTTTCCCTCCCTCTGGGAGGGATTAAGGGAGGGGACAGCTTCAGTTGTCTTTTCAAACACCGTATTAAATCGAATCAGTTTCAATAAAACTTTAGGCTTGAGCATCTGCTTCGCCATTATCTCAAGTTCAGGGACTTTACCATTGTCTTCCTTCACAGGGCTTTTCCACGCTAAAAAACGGGAGAACGGCGCTGATACCGAACTGACCCGAGCATCAATGCCATCTGAAATGATGCACAAGACATTGTAATAGAAGATAGAAGGAATCGCCGTCTTGTAGTTCTGAATCTGAGTATAAGCTCGCTCTAATGTCGCCTTTTCGCTGGTCGCACTTTTAAGCTCAATCACCACCAGCGGCAGTCCATTCACAAACAGAATCACATCCAAGCGTTTGGACTGATTGTTTTCTTTAATCACAAACTGATTTACTGCCCACAAGTCATTGTTTTGGAAATCATCAAAATCAATCAGCTTCACCTGCAAACCAACTGACTGCCCATCCTGAAAATGCTCAACGGTTACACCATCACAAAGCATCTGATGAAACTTCTCATTGTTGGTCATGATGTCAGTCGTGCCAAGGTGAAGCACATGCTGAAACGCTTCATGCAATGCTGGCTCAGGAATATCTGGATTCAGCTTCCTAAGCGAAGCCTGAAAGTGTTTTTCCAATACTACACTATCCAAGGCATCACGTTGTGGGTTATCACTATTGGGAGCAATGGTTGAATCATTGTAATAGGTATATCCCTGCTTCTGTAGCAGGTCGATTAGGTTTTGCTCCACTGCATCTTCATTCAAGTGAATCATTGATACACTCCATAAAACCTTGCTTCTGGAAGTGTATTTAGTATTGCGTCATGCGAGGCTGAAGCCTCACTTCCAACACTTTCATTTTTTGGAAGTGTATTTGGTATTGCGCCATGCGAGGCTAAAGCTTCACCTCCAGCACTTTTACTTTTTGGAAGTGCGCCTTTAGGCGCGCCCATCCTTTCGGTAAGCTTTAACGGATTATTCCTGATATATTCGTAAACAACGCGAAAATGTCGTTCATCACGAATCCCCTTATCATAATAATCCTTCGCCCAAAACTTGCCCGACCGATTCAATCGCTTATTTATTTCTCTGGCACTTTTACCCTTTATTTTTTGCATCACAGTCGCTAATCGTTCTTTGGGTTGAATGAGCAGGTGTATGTGATTGGGCATAATAGCAAAGCAAACCAGGGTGTATAAATCAAGCTGTTGTTCGATCAAAAAATCAAACATAAAGCGCAAGGTGTCAGTATAAAAATATGCTCCTTTCTCAGATAAATCCAAATGCGCATCAATAGCCATCTGCTTTTCAGCGTTATTCTGTGTTTGACCATAAAGTTGAAGTAAATATGGGTCAGTACTTGCTGCTGTCCGAAATGTAATAAACTGATAAACGCCTTGAACATCTATATGTGGCAAATGATGTAAAGTGTAGGGCGAGGCTAAAGCCTCACTTCCAATACCTTCATATTTTGGAAGTGCGCCTTTAGGCGCGCCTATTTGCCCTTTCATCATAACACCTCCCAATGCCCTGACTTATCCGAGCCAATGCGTTGCAGTTTTCCTGCATCCTGTAATTTCCTGATGGCTCGACCAATGGTACGAATATCTTTACCAATCTTTTCTGCCATTTGCTGGCGAGTGATTGAAGCATCAGCCTGAACCAAAGCGATGATGGCATCGGGTGTTTTCATGCCTTCAATATTTACAGGGGCATTTTGAAGGGCGTTTACAGAGGCGTTTTCTAAGGTTTGGAGAATAGACTTAAGCATAAACTCAATAAACACCGTACTATCCGCTGATGAATCAGCACTGCCCAATGCCTGATAATAATTCTGTTGATGTGTTTTAATCACACTTTCCAGAGGCATATCCACAAATAACGGTTTCCACTGGGCAAGCATCAAGGTTTGCCAAAGCCTGCCCATGCGACCATTCCCATCAATAAACGGATGAATAAATTCAAATTCATAATGAAACACACTGCTTACAATCAAAGGGTGAGCATCGGATTGTTTTGCCCACGCCAATAACTCTGCCATCAGACCTGATATTTTGTGTGCTGGTGGGGCAACATGCACCACCTCTTTACCTTTATACACGCCCACAGGTTTACTACGAAATGAACCCGCTTGTTTTAATACATCGCCCATCATCAAGCGATGTGCTTCCAATAAATCATCCAACTGATAGGGATTCAGCTCATTCAACCTATCATAAGCCGCAATCGCACCTTTCACTTCCGCAAGCTCACGCACCGATGCCAGCACAGGTTTACCATCCAACACCGCAGACACTTGCTCTTCACTCAAGGTACTGCCTTCAATCTGCAATGTGCCAGTAATCGTTTTAATGCGGTTGGCTTTACGAAGCTTCGGTGAAGCATTAAGAGAATCCCGCTGCACAAAACCTACCTGCTCACTCACAGTACTGATTAAATCAATGATTTCGGTGGTGATGGTAAAGGGTGGTTGGTAGCTCATTGTTTAGCCTTCAGCTGATAATGCCCCGTTTTAGCGGCTCCCAAAAACTCAATCACATCTTTCCGCCGCAACTCTGCAATATCCCGCTCTGCCGTGCGGCTGGTGACATTCCAATACTCTTTTAAAGTTTCACTTTTAACATCGCGACCAGCCACCAATTGCTGAATAAACCACTGTTGCCGCTTATTCAGTTCAGCAGCATTTACACCGACATTTGCACCGACATTTGCACCGACATTTATAGGGACATCCGGATGAGGGCGAAAAGTCACCCGCACACATGAAGCAAGCTCTTGCCATTTAGGTTCAGGGTAACCACCCTGTTTACAGGCATTCACAATACGTTGATAACCACTACCCCACTGCTCCATCAATCCCAATTCGTGCAGCACTCTTGAAATGACAATATTACGCACACTGCTTACGCCAGCCTTGAAATCATCCAGTGTCATACCAAATGGCAACGTGCCCTGACTTTGAATTTCCAATCTATCCGAAAATATAGAAATCATAATACGCATACCCGAGCGACTATAATCAGCATGTGCCAGTGCATTGATTAACACCTCACGAATGGCAATAGCAGAATATTCAGCAAGGTCTTTTCGTTGCATACCCTCAATTTTTGATGCCAGTCGTGTATTGCGAACAATAAAACGCGGCACATCCAGCACAGCATCCAGCAAACCTGGCATATCCTGCCTGTCTAAGAATTCGGTTTTATCCACACCAAGAAAACAAGCGCATGAAACTCTGGCATCAGGAAAGTAGCGTTTTCTTATCTCTTTATGACCAAAAAGAATCAACCCACCATTGGATGGTACACAGCCACGACCATGACGTACCAAGACTCCCAATGATTCCTGTGCTACTGCATCAACAGTATGGTTACTTTCAGCAAACCAGCGACGAATAAGTGAATCATTTAAATCATCAACAGATGCCCCCAAACAAGGTCGTTGATCAAAGGCACCATGAAAACGGACACGTTCAAGCTCCTCTCTTGTTGCCGCATCAGCCAAACGATTGCTTGAGCCAAGACGAACATAAACCCCGTCAATCGCCCCTTTATCTTGCAAATAAAATGGCCCTACCCAATGCGCCACACGAACCAGCAACAGGCTTTTACCATCCACGCTCACTGCCTCAATATCAGGCATCATGGCAGGAGAAATGCTATCCGAAATCAGATTAGCCAAGCGCTCTTCATCAGCCAACACATCATCCACACCAATGATTTCTCCATCATCATCCCTACCAATAAGCAAGGTACCACCTGCCGTATTGGCAAACGCCACCAATGTTTTTAAAATCGGTTTGGGCGAAGATAAATCCCGCTTGAATTCAAGCGTTTTGCCTTCAGGCTGAGAGAGCAGAAAATTAATATTCATCATGACTTCTTATGCATGAATAAAAACCAATCGAGTCTAACCCCATCGATTCAATCTGCAATGTGCCTGTAATGGTTTTAATACGGTTGGCTTTCCTAAGCCGCGGTGAAGCATCCAAGAAATCCCGCTGCACAAAACCTACCTGCTCACTGACAGCACTGATTAAATCAATGATTTCTGTGGTGATGGTGAAGGGTGGTTGGTAGGTCATGGTTTAAGCCTCACCATAATACTTGTTCCCATACGCCTGCGTGAGCATGAATAAAAAAACCTAGTTTGCCCTATTGATTCGCTCTTCATTGATCTCTTTTTGTTGGCAGGTGTTTTCCTATATATCCAATATATATACGACCTTCTTTTTCTAGATAATGTATTCGATTGGCATTTGGAAGGCTTTTTATGTGATTCCCAAAAAATATCTTTTCGCCCTGTACCGTAAACATTCTCACCTTGTTTAGCTTAGGAGTATTACGAACAGTTTCACCTTCACCACTATGTTTAAAGTCTATGATTAGCTTACGATTCGTTTCAATATCTCTCAACATACTAACGGCTTGTCTAAATATCAATGAGTCTAATTCTTTGAGTTGAGATTCAACTTCAGGGCAAAAAACAATGATATTTGGAAAAAAACTATTCCTATTTATCCAAAAGCTATATTGCTGAATTCCCAACTGAATTTCTTTCTCTAAATCATCAAAAAAGTCTTGGTCATCTATCAAGTGCATTACTTCAGAAGCATGTTTTATTTCAATATTTTGCTGCTCTATTTCACTATCATTGATCAAAGCCTCTTTTCGTAAACTAACTCTGTTAGTAGCCCACTCATTATCTGAGTTAAAACTAATAGCAATAGTATTCCACACATCACTACACGCAAGCCCACCAACAGTGGCAAAGTTTTTATAAAAGTACTCACAATTATTTATAATATTCGCTTCGTTCTCGTCACCTTCTTTGATTATTGGGCTATCTATAGTTATATAACCATTCACTAAAAAACTATGTAGCTTTCGCTGAAAATCTCGATCTACCTGCTGTCCAAGAAACTGTTGGAAACTAATATTTGGTAACACTTTCTCATTTCTAAAATCACCTGAGACTCTTAAAGAAGTAAGCCCTTTCTTTTTAAGTTCATTTAATAATTTAAAAAAATCAATGAATTTCTCATTTATATTTACTGCAGTAGAGAAAGGTAACGATAACTCATTAAATACAGCAAAGTTTACCATAAAAGTTCATTCAACTTATTATCCCATTCATCGAAAAAACCTTCAGGCCACTCATCAATTCGACCATCACTATCGATATTCAGTGGGTGAGCAATAGTTTCCATACTATCTTTAGCCTTTTCAAAATAATAAATTTGACTTTCTTCAGGAGACAGAACCGCTTTTTTTGTTGCAACCCTCACACCATTTAAAAAATGGTCGCTGTGAGTTTCAACAATCACTTGAACACCACAAGAAGCTGCTATTGCACAAAGTTCTGCAAGTTTAGATTGACCTGCTGGGTGCAGGTGTGATTCAGGATTCTCAATAATAAGTAAATCACCACTTTTAGATTTTAAAATAGCTACGATAATGGGTAAAACATATGTTATTCCAAAACCTACATTTAGAGGCGTATATTTTGCTGTAGTATTCTCTCCATACGTATATTGATATTTCAATGATGCTACCTGTAAATCATCATGAATTGTTATATCAACATTGATTCCGCTACTGATTTCCCCCAGCCATTTAGATACATTTTCTAATAATTGACTTGTGGTACTATGAGCGTGTTTAAGCTGGCTAATATTTAAAGTAGAATGTCTATTGTGTGATAGGTAGTGGGCTGCATATTGTCCGTTCAACCCTATTTCCCCCTTATTAACGTGTTGCTCTGATAATGGATAAGTAATACTCGGTACTGTTCTATCTGTACTCACATAATACAATCTTTCAAGAAAATTCCAATTAACATCACTTTCTTTACGTGATACCTCAAACTTTGAATCAACATCAAATTTCAAAGTTAAACCACTCTCATTCTCACCTTGTACTTCAATAGATATGTTTTCATTAAATGCTTCTTGATATAAGATGCTTTTAGTTTCTCCTAAATCAATATACTCTCCATGCAGTGTTAATGATATTTGTTTAAGTTCTCTAGCTGCATACTCACTAAATTCTTTATTAGATTTTTCATTCATTAATGCTCTCAACATCCAGAAATTTTGAATATTTCGGTCATTCTCTTTTAGCAACAATAAAGATTGAATAAATGTAGATTTACCACTGCTGTTCACACCCGTGATTAACGTTAAATTACCAAGTTTAATACTTACATCTTTTAAGCTTTTAAAATTCTTAACATGCACATGGTCAACCTTCTTCATTTAACACCTCTTGAATCAAGTTTCTTATGATTCTTTGCCTAGTCTCAATTGCACTTTTTGCACTGGTGCCTAATGTAATTGAATTTAGAAATTCGCCATTCTCACTTTCTAATAACTTAATAAATTTTGTCTTAAATAATTCATTCTTACTTAAGAAAACACTCTGGTCTTCGATTTCATTAAAACAAACCATAACAACATCAAATAGAGATTGATTAAGGCGACTTGTATTAGATGAATTAGCAATGGATCTACTAAACCGATGTCCTTTACCAAGAATTTTTTCCGAAAACAGTAAGGTCTCCAAAAAATCTTTTCTCAATTTTTCTAACTTTTCTTGAGGTTGTTTTGCCAGCATCTCCATCGCTTCATCTAAAAACTCTCTCATCGAATTAAAATTTCGGTAATCAATTAACTGAAAAGCAACAAACCTCAGTGTTAGCTCTCTATCCAGCATTCTTTTTGAACTTACACCAACAATTGATTTAAAAGATTCATTTTCACAAACATCTTTTAAAAACTGAAACCCCTCACCTTGGTTAAGAGCTTGTCGAATCTCTTGAGCATTTAATGGTGTCCCACCAGTATTAATTCGATTAAATATTGAGTATCTTACTTCTTTAGGAGTCTGTGCTTCAATCTGGTAAGTAATAAAGGCTGTGTCGTCTATAGTTCTCTGAAAAGTTCTGTCTAAATCCTTATAACTACTACCGTTTAACTTGGTTAAAAACTGTAAATTCTTCAATGTTAAATTTTCATCCACAAAAAAACGTCTAATCGTTGATAGTCGCTGTAAACCATCAACAACCTGCCATTTATCAGGGTTACTTACATCAAAATAAAAGATGGGCAATGGTAATTTCAACAAAATTGATTCAATTAAGCGACTCATTACACTTGGAGTCCATAAGTCACTATTTCTTTGAAATTCAGGCACTTCTATTTCACCATGTTTTAATCTATTAATTAACGACGGTAACAAGATTGTTGCAGGTGTAATTTTAATATCTTTTGTTGAAAAAGGATTTGTAATATCTCCTGAATTTACCTCTTCAAGAACACCCTTATCTTCTTCAATTTCAATTTCACTCATTTGATTTCACCTTGCAAACTATTTTCTCTCATTACTTTTCTATTGAAAACTAAGGTATTATATTTCATGATATATGTAATTTCCAACATTTTACACCTCTATTTCCATAATGCCCATTCTAAATACGCACCGTACCACTCATCAATTTAGGCAAAAGTGCATCTCTAGTTTTTGAAAGCTCTTGAACTTGGGAGCTATTGTTTTTCACCTTCTCGAAGATTGGTTGTAGCAACGCATTAAATTTTTGCATTACATCATCAGCAGGC
Organism: Mariprofundaceae bacterium; assembly: GCA_027018935.1. GTDB lineage: Bacteria > Pseudomonadota > Zetaproteobacteria > Mariprofundales > Mariprofundaceae. Next base: position 6,032 of record JALUXZ010000063.1, on the reverse strand, counting down.
AATAACATATCAAAGCCCATTAAGTTTGTTTGATTAATTTTGAGTTGAACTGCTCCGTTAACGATACCCGCAACCTTTCGCCGCTTTAAGAAAACGTACAATGCTGCTGTCGAAAAGCCATTTTTACCTTGTAAGATATGAGTATGGTTATTCACCCAAAATTTACCCCAAACATACTGAAGAAAAGGGTAGCCGTTATCGTCCATCACAGAGCCGTCTTCAGCCATTAACAGATATGTGCCATCAAAGAGGTAGTCATCTATATAATCCATGGCTTTGGTAGCCCCATAATATGGGTATATGCCTTGTCGTTTCTGCCTTTCATTTGATGACAATGGGATACGTTTTGAATCAAAAATATCTACTACATCCCTTAGTGTTCCAACCCGCCAGCCTTTGGGAATTTCGCCGAGTTCGGAATCGACCATATCACCTGTGGCATCGGGATAATTGAAATGCACAAACCACTCTTTGAAAATCGTTTGGGCGAGGGTTTCCAGTGTTTTGTTTTGTTCACGCAGCAGCTCTATTTTTTCATCAAAAGAAGAAAGCATATCCGCAATGGCTTTTTGTTCGGGGAGAGGGGGAAGGTTTATTGGGTATTCCGCAAAGTTATTGGCATTAGCACCACCTTGGGCTGAACCACCTTTTACCGACTTTACAAATCCACCCCACCTTCTGGAACGTAGTGAAAAATCTATAAAGTTATAATCAGCTATTTGAGGGTCAATCTTAAACCTTATCAAATATGAGGCGAATACCGCATCAACACTAGCATCTTTAATAGTTGCAGTTGCACCAGTGGAGTTTCCAGTCCTTGCAATGACAACATCTCCAATACCAAGCTTATATTTCAGCTTATTTTTTTCAGATATTGGACAGTAAGGGACAGCGTTCCAATCTATGAAGTCATGTTGAATATCTGTGATTCTTAGAAACTTTGGACCAACCTTTTCTGTGGATGCACTTTCCGTGTAGCCATATTGCTTACTACTCGATACTCCTCCAAGAGAAGTCTCAACCCACCCCTCAGGCAATGCACTCATAGTTCAAAACCAATCTTGGCTAGTTGTGTTTTGATTTGCTCATCAAGCTCTTTCTTCTGGAGGTGAATGCCAGCATGGTAGAGAGGCTGCCCTGGGGTATTTTGCATTTGAGCTGCAAGCGTGGTGGTCAAATCATTCATGATTCAGTTTCCCCAACACTTCTAAAGCTCCTTTATCAAACTTTGAAAAAGCAAACATCTTCTTGCCTAAATCTTTGAGTGATGCACCAAAATGATAAACCGAATTGTTATCGAGTATCAAGAAACGGTCGTGGGACTTTTTAAAGGTTTTAATTTCAATCGAAGCATATTGTTCATTGTGTTTCTGTAAGTCGGCTTGCAACTTCTGGCTAAATGTATGGGTGTAAATCGTTGCGGTGCAGCCGGCCTTACGCTTGGTAAGCAGCATCAGTGTGCTTTCATCCACATACCCCAGGACACCTTCTCTTCCTTCGGAATTCACCTTGTAGTTATCTATCAACACTATCGACTTTTTAGCACTCTTAATTAAATCCGCCACAAACACATAAGCATCAAACACCTGCCCATCAAAAAATATACCTTGCTCAGGTTTAATAGCTTTGGCTTCAATCGCTTCAAAGACTTTTTCAAGTTTACCGTCATGCTGTTTTAGAACCTGCTTCATTTCAGCCATTTCTTGAAAAACAAGCGCATTGTTAGTAATGAATTTTCTCATTTGCACAAAGGCACGCATAATGTGAATGTTTATCTCAATGGCTCTATCACTGGTCAATACTGAAGAAAGTGTTGCTACACCTTGTTCAGTAAACACAAAAGGCTTTGCGCCACTAAGTTGTTTTTTGGAAGGTATCACAGATTGTGATACCAACAAATCTATCTCATCATTATCAAGTACAAACATAAAGTCTTCAGGAAACCTGTTCTTGTTCCTTTTGACGGCTTGTTTCAATACCCTCGTTTCTACCTGATAAAGATCTGCCAAGTCTTTATCCACCATCACCTGCAAGCCACGAATAGTAAAAATTCTGCTTTGAATATTTTGGTTGATGATAGTTGTTTGATTACTCATCGCTTGTCTTCCCTGTCAGCAACAAAATCACCAAACCAATCATGCGTTCCTTGCTGGCCGGATTGCTCTCGGCAATCAGCAGGGTGATGGAGGTCAGGGCTTCGGGCGTAAGCTTGCCTTTGAAATCAATGCCTGCCTTTTGCAGAAACCAGATAAAGGCAAAGGCGGCGGTGCGCTTGTTGCCATCGTTAAACGGATGATTCTTGATGATGAAATAGAGCAGGTTGGCGGCTTTTTCTTCCAGCGTAGGGTAAACATCTTCGCCAAAGGCGGACTGATAGATGTTGCCGACAATGCCTTGCAGGCTTGCCTCGCTCTTTTCCTGTGCAAACAGCGGCGTAGCTTGCCCTTTGCCGATTAAATCCTGCTTCAGCACCGCAACCGCCTTGTATAGCTCGCCCGCTTCAAGCTGAATGCTGCTACGGTTGCTGCCTTGGGTGGGTAGATTGTCTTCATCGTAGGATTCCAATGAGAACCAAGTTTGGGCAAAGGCTGTGACCAGTGCCAGCACATCATCGGTCTGCAACTGCTGATTATCCTGCGCCAGTGCTTTGACCTCTTCGACGGCATGCAGAAAGGTGTCGTAATTCTGAACAATGCGGCGGGGATTGATGGTGTAGCCTTGGGTGATGTGTTGTTTGAGGGTTTTGGTTGCCCATTTGCGGAAATTTGTTGCTGTCTTTGAGTTCACCCGATAACCCACGGAGATAATCATATCCAGATTGTAGTGATCAATGTTCCGCGCAACCTCGCGCTTGCCTTCTTTTTGAACTATTCGGAATTTCCGAATAGTTGGTTTCTCTTCTAGTTCACCTGTTTGAAATATATTTTTGATATGCTCATTGATAGTAGGAACATTCACGCCAAACACTTCAGCAAGCTGCTTCTGCGTTGCCCATACCGTTTCCTGCTCGGCATCAGCTCTAAGCGCAATCGCACCATCATCGGTTTGATAAACAATCAGCTTGTTTTCTTCGCTCATAATTCAAAACCAATCTTGGCAAGTTGTGTTTTAATTTGCTCATCCAGCTCTTTCTCTTTTTGCATTTGGGCAGCAAGCGTGGTGGTCAAATCCTTCATTTTATCTTCAAAGGGTATACCATCATCCTCTTCATCGGGAATGCCTACATATCGCCCTGGTGTGAGTACAAAGCTGTGTTTCTCAATATCGGCAAGTGAGGCTGATTTGCAGAAGCCTTTGATGTCTTCATAAACACCCTCACTTCCGTCTCTCCCAGAGGGAGAGAAACCTAAAGCCCGCCAGCTATGATAAGCCTGCTCAATGGTCTTAATATCATCGAGTGCAAACTCACGGTGAACCCTGTCTTTCATAAAGCCCATTTCTGAAGCATCAATGAATAATGTCTCACCACGGCGAACTTCTTTGCCTCGGCGTAGAATCCAAATGGTGGCTGGAATGCCTGTGTTATAAAAAAGCTGCTTAGGAAGAGCTACGATACAATCCACAAGGTCGGCTTTGACGATATTCTTTCTAATCTCACCTTCACCCGATGTGTTGGAGCTTAACGAACCATTGGCAAGCACCGTTGCCATGACTCCATTGGGAGCAAGGTGATAAAGCATGTGCTGCATCCATGCGAAGTTGGCATTGCCAGCAGGTGGCACACCATATTTCCAGCGTCCATCTTCCTGCAATATGTCCTGACCCCATTCCGATTGGTTGAATGGTGGATTAGCAAGGATGTAGTCCGCTTTTAAATCAGGGTTCATATCCTTTAAGAATGTGCCTTCTGTATTCCAAGCCACAAACTGAGAATTGATATTGCGAATCGCTAGATTCATCTTGGATAGTTTCCAAGTGGTCTGGTTGGATTCTTGCCCGTAAATGGTGATGTCCTGAATGTTGCCTTGATGCTCTTGCACAAACTTCTCACTCATCACAAACATGCCGCCGCTACCACAAGCAGGGTCATAAACTCTGCCTTTGTATGGCTCAATCATTTCAACCATGAGCTTTACGATGGATTTCGGCGTATAGAACTGACCACCCTTCTTACCTTCGGCATTGGCAAACTCACCCAGGAAATATTCATACACCCGACCAAGTAAATCTTTGGAGCTTTCATCCTGTGCTTTAAGCTCAATATCAGAAATTACATCAATAAGCTGACCAAGGGATGCCTTATCAAGATTAGGTTTGCCATACACCAAGGGCAGTACATTTTTTAATTCAGGGTTTTCCTTTTCAATGGCTGCCATCGCATCATCAAGGGCAATACCAATCTCTGGCAACTTGGCTTTGGCTTGCAGAGACTTCCAACGGGCGATTTCAGGAACAAAGAAGCAGTTTTCAGCGATATATTCATCCCTATCTTCAGGGTCGGAATACTCATCTGCCTCTAATCGCTCAAACAACTCCTGAAATGAATCAGAAATATATTTGAGGAAGATAAGACCCAGCACCACATTCTTATACTCTGCGGCATCAATGTTCTTTCTGAGTTTATCTGCTGTCTTAAAGAGAGCTGCTTCAAAATTATTATTACTATTATTTTCGACTGCCATTAAATCCCCTCATGCACCCCAACCTAAACACTATGCAACCCTAAAAGAAAAAGCGAAGATGAAAAATAATAAGGTCAGCTGATAACAACAGCGCAACCACCTATATGGCGATAAAAATGATAGCGGTCAGAGTGAGTACTAGGGGGGCCTAGTGTCCCTGTAGTGGTTCAGCAATCCCTACCACAAACAGCATTACCATTTTCGATGTCTATATTTTTACAAATAGCTGCTTATACGCCGAATAGCACGTGAATAAGCATCAATACCCTCACCTATGCCCAGTTCATCATACATCCCCCTGATTGACCTGCCTCCTAAATAGTCTCCATAAAGCCAGAAATATCACAATAAGAGGGAATGTTGGGTCAAAAGATGCTTGTGATTGAATTACACAGCCTCCAGAACCTCCAGAGCTTGTAGCCACAGGAGCCGCTGTTACTGCTGGAGCACCTACTACCCCAAGTGCCAAAGGATCGTGAATAATCCCATTCGCAATACCATCCAAGTCAGTCAGCGCATCGCCATCCCGCAATAGCACGTCTATACTATGCACCCCAACTATTGTCCAAAATAATGGCGGTAGTAAAGTGTAATTCCCAAGCCCATCTTCCTTATACAAGGATAAATTAGCTGGCAATACACTACTAAAAGTCATGCGGACAGTTTGAAAACCACCTATCACACCCACAGATGTATAATAATCAATCACACCAAAAGGAAAGCTTACATTAACAGGCAAGTTGCCTGTTGCCACTTTGCTCGAAACACCAAATAAAGTTTGACCCGCACTATAAATATCCACAAATCCTGCCGTACCTGTCAAAGTCAGCCTTACTGTTGAAGCATTATTTTGCACATGCACTCGGCGAATCACTTGGCTTGCAACATTACCTGCACCATCGGTGCGATCATAAGTGAGGGTATAAACACCAACCAACGCAGTATTCACGATGCCAACACCAACAATATTTAAAGTACCACTCACTGCATCTGTTGAAGTCGCTCCTGCATCGATATAAACAGTGCCTACTTGAACATATACATCCACAGCACCATTGAGCGTAATCACTGGCGCAGTCGTATCTTGTACATGCACTCGGCGAATCACTTGGCTTGCAACATTACCTGCACCATCGGTGCGATCATAAGTAAGGGTATAAACACCAACCAACGCAGTATTCACGCTGCCAACACCAACAATATTTAAAGTACCACTCACTGCATCCGTTGAAGTCGCTCCTGCATCGATATAAACAGTGCCTGCTTCAACATAAACATCAGCTGCGCCCGTAAGCGTAATCACAGGTGCAATCGTATCTTGTACATGCACTCGGCGAATCACTTGGCTTGCAACATTACCTGCACCATCGGTGCGATCATAAGTAAGGGTATAAACACCAATCAACGCAG
>JALUXZ010000062.1 GCA_027018935.1 Mariprofundaceae bacterium | reverse complement strand
ATGAGGGCTTTAAGGATATTCCCTACATTACATCCTTTATTGTTTTTATTGGCGGCAACGCTGTTGTGGGTGATGACCTATGCAAATCTATCTGAATTTGCGACAGCAATCGTTGCCGCACTGCCTTTGAATCAAAGTAGCCATATGGCAGATACGTTGCGCTTTCTTATTTTTGAAGCTCCCAAGGTATTAATGCTACTCACGGCTGTAGTGCTAGTCATGGGTATGATTAACTCATGGTTCACGCCAGAGCGTACCCGTGCCATGTTGGCAGGTAAGCATGAAGGTGTGGGCAACATGATGGCTGCATCACTTGGTATTGTGACTCCCTTTTGTTCATGTTCGGCAGTGCCATTGTTTATTGGTTTTGTGCAGGCTGGTGTGCCGCTTGGGGTGACCTTTTCATTTTTGATTGCAGCCCCAATGGTCAATGAGGTGGCACTGACGTTGTTGTTTGCATTGGTTGGCTGGAAGGTCGCACTGCTCTATTTATTCTTAGGTTTGTCGATTGCTATTGTTTCTGGCTGGGTAATTGGTCAATTGAATATGGAAAAATACCTGGAGGACTGGGTACAGGATATGGCGAAAGTCGATCCAGATTTTAAGCCTGAAAAACTATCCATGGCAGATCGTTTGCAGGCAGGCTTTCAGTCCGTGCGCGATATTGTCGGTCGGGTATGGCTCTATGTCGTCATCGGTGTGGCTATTGGCGCGGGTATTCATGGCTATGTACCACAGGATTTTATGGTCTCGTTGATGGGTAAGGATGCATCTTGGTGGTCAATTCCTGCTGCGATTCTGATTGGCGTGCCGATGTATTCCAACGCGGCTGGCATCATTCCAATTGTGGAAGCATTGCTAGCCAAAGGTGCAGCCTTGGGAACCGTATTGGCTTTTATGATGAGTGTGATTGCGCTGTCATTCCCTGAAATGGTGATTTTGCGTAAGGTATTAAAATTACGTTTGATTGCCGTATTTATTGGTGTGGTTGCAACTGGGATTTTAATTGTCGGCATGGTATTTAATGCGGTGCTGTAGTGTATTATATATCAATTTAAAGGAGAAAACATGAAGAATATAGAAGTACAAAAAATATCACTGGAAGATGCATATGCACACTTTCAGCAAGGGGTGACGCTAGTGGATGTGCGTGAACATAATGAGGTTTCCGAACTGGCTTATGCATTACCTAAAGTGATTGTCATGCCATTAAGTGAGTTGGAATCGCGTTTTTCAGAACTACCTAAAGATGAAATGCTAATCACAGCATGCAAAGTTGGAGGTCGAAGTTTGAAGGCTGCACAATTCCTTGTATCAAAAGGCTATAATCAGGTGGTGAGCATGGAGGTAGGGATGACTCAATGGAAGGAAAAAGGTTTTCCGACTGTGAGCGGAGCCGATGTTCAGAAAAGCACAAATCAGTCTACAGATACAGCGTGTTCCTGTTGTTGCGATAGTAGTGCTGGCGATGCTTGCTGCTAAATCATGTCATTCATAAAATTGATAAGGAGAAGGAAATGGAAGTGAATCGTTTGATCAGTATTTTTGCAGGTTTTATGATTATGTTTGGACTGGGCATGGCTCACTGGAGTGGGCAAGTGAACCTGCTACATGTTTCATGGTTATGGTTACCTTTGTTTGTTGGATTTAATTTATTTCAAATGGGATTTACGGGCTTTTGTCCGCTGGTCATTATTTTGCGAAAACTGGGGATTAAAAACAGTCCATGCGGAAGCACTGCCAATAGAGGAAAGTGCTGTAGTTAAATATCATATAAAAGGAGAGTATCATGAAAAATATTAAAGTATTGGGTACAGGGTGCGCTAGTTGTAAGGCTACAATTGAAGTAATTGAGCATTTGGCTGCAGAGAAGAAGTTAACGATTGAACTGGAGAAAATAGAAGATCTCCAGCAAATTATGAGCTATAGCGTCATGTCCACTCCTGCCGTTGTAATTGATGGTAAGGTTGTGCATACAGGCGGTATTCCAACGTATGAGAAAGTAGAGCAATGGTTGGCTGCTGAATGAGTATGAAGCATTATCGATATACCTTGGTAGTACTAGTAAGCTTTATGTTTGCCAGTGCCACTCAGGCTGTGGGTTGTGAGGGCTGTTCTGATTATACCAAGGCATGGTTCTATCCTGCATGGGCAGTTTCAGCGCCTTATGCACAACCGATACATGTTCGAGATACAGATCATGCCCTTGGTCGTTATTCTTTGAAAACCAAAGACATTGGTCTCAAGGATTTGGCTCGTATTCACGGTCATTTATGCGACGGATTGACAGTCTCATTTGTTGAAATTAAAGCAGTATTGGCTCTGTTATTCCCAGATGGGATTGTTGATCGTACGGACTTGCGGGCTGTATCCAAAAATAGCCCTTGTGGCGTTGATGCTGTTTCGTTTATGACCGGCGCACGTATCAATTTTCAGACGCTCAGTATTGATTCATCGGTTGGTGGAGGTTTTATTATCCAGAGAATATCGACTGGCGAAGCATATCAAGTGAGCTTGAAGGCAGGTATCGTGCCTGATAAACAGAAAAAACTGGAAAAACACATCCGTGCGTTACGAGCCAAAGGTGAGCCCGTTAATGCTGCTGAAATTGATGAATCAGAGCGGTTGGCAAACCAGTTGAGTCAGAAGGTGCTTGGCACAAAGCCTGCACAGTTGGTAAATATACGTCAGTTGAGTGATTTCCAGTTTATCCCCATGGCAATGGGCGGAAGTCGTGGCGACATTATCAATAAGAACATGCCCAAATAGAATAGAAATGATTTAAAACCAAGCCTATATCGAACAAATAAAGCAAAATAGATAAGGAGTTTAATATGAAAAAAATATGGATCACAGCAGGTATGATAGGTATGACAATGGGCGCAGTTGTTAGCGCACACGCACAAGATAGCAGTGTCACTAAACCTATGGGTATGCAGATGGGTGGAATGATGAAGGACAGGATGATGGGGGGTGGCATGCCTGTCATGGTAGATGATCGTGAATCGGCTGGTATTCCAGAACAAATGAAAGCACGGCAAAAAGCTAAGATGCGAATCAACTTAGAAACTGTTCAGGCTATTATTGATGCTATTGCAGCAGGTGACTTTGATCAGGCATCTAAAACAGCGACCGAGCATTTGACCATGAACAAAAGTAAAGAGATGCAGATGAAAAAGATATGCAAAGGGGTTAATCCAGATTTTAAAGCGATGGGTAAATCATTTCATGCAAGTGGAGCTCACTTGGCAGAGGTTCTCAAGCAGGGAGATACGAAGAAATCTTTGATGGCTCTTAGTAATACCATGAATTATTGCATCTCCTGTCACGCATCATACAGGCAGTAATTATCAGGCAGGTCAGTGTCAGACTGACCTGCCACCCACTCAATGAATATATTGGCAAGGGGTTATCATGATGGAGTTCAATGTTACAGCAACGTGGAAAAACGAACAGGGAAGTACTGCTAAATGTAAGCAGGCATCGCTTGTGTTGGATACAGCATCAAAGAGTCGCAATGATGCATTTAATCCGGCAGAGCTTTTGTTAGCAGCTCTTTCCGCTTGTATCATTAAGGGTATTGAACGAGTAGCACCAATGATAGACTTTTCATTCCATCATTTGGAGGTGCATGTTCACGGTGTACGTCAGGATGTACCACCTAAAATGGAATCGATTTATTATGAGGTGCGGCTGGGTACCGACGAAACAGATCAACGGTTGGAATTATTGCACGAGAATATTCGAAAATACGGCACAGTTTATAATACTATCATATCAGGAACTGACTTGAGCGGTGCTGTTGTGCGTATTCCAATAAAGCATGAGGGTGGAAAATGAATCAAATGCATCTTTTTGACATGAATTACGTCTTCTTTTGTATAAGGAATAAGTATAAAGTCCTTTATAAGGATTCATTGCAAAACTATAGGGTTGTGCTAAATCAGTATTTACAGCAAACGAATAGAGGGAGGATGCATGCATAGCAAACAAGGCATTTATTATATTGTTTCATTAACAGGGTTAACGCTAACCATGCTTTTCTTTGCAGGGGGGGCATATGCAAATGGACTTGGCGATGTGCTTCATCAAGTGGAGCAAAGAGCTCCTCAACTACACGCTGCTAGTGCCAGAGCTGGTGCCTCGGCTGCTGGTATCAGGGTGGCAGAGAGCCAATATTGGGGGCATGCAGAAACATTTGCAGTAACTACACATTACAATAATGCTCGTTTGGTGAACCCCATTGGCTTCCCTTCAGTACTAACTCGCTCTTTGTTTGATCAAAATACCTATGGTTTTGGTGCAGCTTATACGTTGCCTATAGATATTGATGGTCGTATTACAGCTAAAGTACATGCCCAAGAACATTTGAGTCAGGCGGCTCATCAAGGCGTTGAGCAGACAAGATTATCGTTATTTGCACAAACGGTAAGCCTATACCGTGGGCTACAGCGTTTAAAAGGAGTGAAACAGTCTCACCTCGCACATTTAAAGGCTCTGCAAGGGCATCGAAAAGTGACTGCAGCATCGGTAAAGGTAGGGCGTGTCGCGGCAGTGGAGCTGCTACGTATCGAAGCCGAAATTAAATCGGTGGAAGGTTTATTGGCAGGGCTACATGGCGATGAAGTACGTCTGCGTGCTACTTTGGGAGCATTACTAAATCAAGGCGCGTTTGCTGATGCTGTAGAGAGCTTGAATGCGACTCCATCAGGCAAACTATCCTCTGATGGTAGTGATGAAGCCTTAAAAAATCGTCCAGATTTATTGGCAGCCAATAGCGTTACACGTGCAGAAAATGAAAATTTCAAGGGCGCAAAACGTGAGTGGCTACCTGCGTTATCTTTGCGGGCTGAGACTATGCGTAACCAAGGTTATACAGCAAGTGGAGCAAACACATGGAGTGTCAGCGCTCAGTTAAGTTGGCAGTTCTGGGATGGGGGAAGGCGGTTCGCCAATTCAGATCGTGCTCAAGCCAATAAAGAAGTCGCACGGCAACAATATCAGAGTATTCTTAACCAGGCTAAAGCCGAATTACTCTCAGCAGAAGCTGGCTGGCATGCGGCTTCGGAGCAATATCAGGCAGCGACTTCTGGCTTAAAATCAGCCACCGAAACTGAACGCATCCAGTCTGATCGCTTTAACAACGGGCGAATTTCAGCGGTGGATCTTATTGATGCAGAAGCAGCTTTGGCTAGAGCTAGGGCTGATCGCACCACTGCACTTGCCAACTGGTGGTTAGCAGATGATCAACTATATCTAGCAGAGGGCAATGAACCTTTGGCGTACACAGAATCAGGAGATAAATAATGTTTAATATAAAAAAGAAATGGTATTGGCTGATGATTCCTGTGTTGGTTGGCGGAACAGCAGGATTATTGCATTCGCGAGTAAAACATATCGAAGATAGCTCCGTCATGAATATATCAGCATGGGCATTAAAGATGGCTGCTGTGCGTCAAGGAAGCGTCACTCAGGGATTCCCCGCACTTGGCAAGGTAGTTAGCTCAAGTGAGGTGCGTATTGTGCCTCAAATTAGCGGAACGATTCTAAAAATGGGGCCACGCGAAGGCGGCATCGTTCATAAAGGTGACTTATTATTACACCTTGATACTCGAGCTTTGGAGGCCGATGCTGGTTCGTTAAAAGCAAAATTAATCAGTGCTAAGGCAGTTGAGCAAAATGATCAGAAGGAACTTCAGCGTGAACAGCACTTGATGAATGAAGGTGGCTCTTCTGCATCGGCAGTTGAACAACGTCAGACCCGTTTGCATTCAGATCGAGCCAATGTGGCGGCATTGAAAAAACAATTAGAATCGTTGCAGGTAAAAATATCTTATGGGCATATTTTGGCTCCGATGAGTGGGCGTATTGCCAAGCGTTTTGCAGAACCAGGTGATGCAGTTTTTCCAGGTAAGGCAGTCTATACCGTTGCAGCTGAACAAGGTGGCAGGGTAGTAGTACCTGTACCATTGAGCACAATTACCCGTATTCAGCCAGGTGGCAAGGTGGAGTTATCACAGGGTAAGCAGCGCATGCTTGCAACCATTACCCGAATTAACCCTTCACTGGACGCACTGGCGATGGGAAGTTTGGAAATTGATTTGCCACATCGACCATTTAACCTACCCAATGGTGCCCCTATTTCGGTTCGAGTATTAACAGCTACTGCAACAGGCTTAGTCGTGCCAGCAAGCAGTCTGCGCCCAGCAAAACAAGGTGCGCAACGAAGCTTGTTTAAATTAGTAGCTCAACCAAAACCACATGTTCAACTTTTACCTGTTAATATCTCTGTGTGTAGTAAGTCATCATGTGTGGTAGTGGGCGATTTGCATGCTGGTGATAATGTAGTTGTTGCACATGGTAGCGTATTGCTGCAACTGCATGATGGTGATCCTGTTATCTCGTCAGAAAAGCAGGATAAACAATCATGAGTTTCGCGGGAAGCTTGTTATCCAAACCGCACGCTATTCTGGCAGCAACGATTGCTTTTATCATTCTGGGTCTGATTGGATTCTTTGCCATTCCTACTAATTTATTTCCAGATACCAACCGTCCATCTGTTTCCGTGGTGGTACAATGGCCAGGGGCAATGACCACGGATGTAGCCAATGAAGTCACTCACCCTTTGGAAGTGCGTTTATCATCCATTGATGGTGTACGGCGGGTAACCTCTACTTCACGTGATGAAGTATCGGCTGTACAGGTAGAGTTTGAATACGATAATGATATTAATACTGCTGCCAATGCAGTAACAACTGAATTATCACGTGTGCGTGGGCAGTTACCCAAAGGTATTCATGAACCTCTGGTATTTAAAATCACCGATGCTGCACATGCAGCGATGGTGCTGGCAGTCAGACCAGCTAAAGACTCGGGCCTAGATATGGGACAAGTACGACGTATGGCTGAAAACCAGCTACGTGATACCCTTCTCAATTTACCTGGTGTGGCAGATGCTGAGGTGTTTGGTGGACCCGTCAGACAGGTGACGGTTAATCTCGATCGTGATCGTTTGCAGGCTCATCAACTGGCTGTATCGCAGGTCATCGCTGCGCTGGCAGGTTCAAATATTTCTCAGCCTGCAGGTATGGTGTATCAGAATGATAATCGCTTTTTACTGACAGCACAGGCTCTGGCGGAAACACCTGAAGATATTGCCGCAATTCTAGTTCCATTGAACAATGGTGCTTATGTGCGTGTCGGTGATTTGGGCGATGTAGCATGGGGTGCCGCAGACCCTTCTTCATTGTACCACGGTAATGGTAGTCCTGCTGTAGCTGTATCACTGTTACGTTCGGAAAAAGGGTTTACCAAGCCTGTGATTGATGCGGTGGATGCAAATCTAGCAAAAGTACAAGCACAGTTTCCTAATTTGGATATTCGTATTGCTGATACACAAGGTCGAATTATCGGATTAACAGTCAGCAATATGCTCGATTCATTGCGTGATGCGATCATTATGACTCTGATTATAATTCTATTGTTTCTTGGTAACTCACGAGCCGCGCTTGTTGTAGCAATTTCGCTACCACTCTCCTATTTACTCACCTTTGCCATTCTATGGTGGATTGGTTTCGAGTTCAATATGGTCACTTTGTCGGCGATTATTATCGCTGTTGGCTTGCTGGCTGATGATGTGGTTATCGTCATGGAAAATATCGAGCGTCGTATGCGTGAGATGGGCGAAAAGGGTAAAGTCGCAGCTGTTCGTGGCTTGGATGAAATTTTGATGGCTGATACCTCGGGCACTGTCAGTACCATTCTAGTATTGCTACCGATTATGTTTATCGGCGGTTATGTGCAGACAGTATTACGACCACTTACAGTAACGCTCGCGGTTGCATTATTTGCCTCTTTGGTAGTGTCAGTCACTATGATTCCGTTATTTGCACCAAAAATTATCAAACCAGGTGCCCGCGACCCATTGGCGTGGCTGCTTAACCCATTTACTCGCCATGTCATGGAGCCTGTAAAAAACGGTTATGTGCGACTTGTTAATTGGGGGATGGATCACCGTCTGTTTATTTTAGTTCTCTTTCTCGCACTATTTGTAGCCTCGGCTTCTCAACTTCGTTTTCAAGGGCGTGAACTCATGCCGTTGATGGATACAGGAATCTCGCAGATCCGTTTTGAAGCAGCGCCAGATACTGGTGATCAACGTATGCAGCAGTTGCTGACACAGGTAGAAACAGCAATCAAAGATGAATTGTCACCAGGCTGGTTTATTTCTATGTCCAGCGTGGTCGGGGCAGAACCTGGTGTAAAATCATTTGGTGCAGCCCGATTGCTGCAACAGGGTGAAATTACATTGAATATTGTGGATCGGTTTCATCGTGATCGTACGCTCGATGATATTAACAGTGCTATTCAGCAACGGCTACACCGTATTCCAGGGTTGATATCAGCTAATGTTTCTGCCTTTGGTGCGACACCACTTTCATCAATCAAGGCGAGCATTGATATTATGATTAAAGGTCCAGACCCTGCGGTGTTAAGTCAATTAGCAAATGAAGTGATGCAACGCCTAGATTCGGTGCATGGACTAACGGGTATTGAGCGGACATGGCAGGATAGATCGCAACGCATTGCTCTGAATGTTGACCCTGCCAAAGCCCGCTTATACGGGCTGACTGCCGCAGATGTGGCGACGCAGGTTGCCATTGCTGTCGGTGGTGCGCCAGCAGGCTCTATGCGAGTGCCAGGAGAAAATTCAATCCCTGTCTGGGCTCGTCTCAAAAAAGGCCAGAGAGCTGATTTAGAAAGTATTCGGGCAATCAATATTAAAGCAAAGAATGGGCAGTTTATACCACTAACATCACTGGCAGAGCCAGGTGTAATTACAGCACCAACTGCACAGACACATCAATATTTGGAGCCAACTATCGATGTGCTGGGCTGGCGAAAAAATGTCGCCATTACTGCTTTGCATGACGAAGTTATGGTGGCAATCGCTGATATCGAACTACCACATGGCTACAGCATGCATGATGAAGGTGAAAATAAGCAGTTAGCAGAATCGGCACAACGCCTGCTCAAGGCCATCGGTTTGGGCATGGTGCTACTTTACCTCATGCTGGTAGTCACTTTCCGATCCTTCCTTGATCCAGTCGCTATCATGGCTTGTTTGCCGCTGGCTGTAATTGGCGCAGCCTTTGGTATCATTTTAGGAGAAAAATTTCTTTCCATGCCAGCACAAATGGGATTGATTTTATTGATGGGTATTGTGATTAACAATGGCATCTTGCTGGTAGATTTTGCCAAGCAAGCGATGCGAGAAGGCGTGCCTCTACGCCAAGCAATACTCGATTCTGTCGCCAAACGTACGCGTCCAATTCTGATGACTGCGATGGCTTCGGCCGTTGGCATGATTCCATTAGCAATGGAATGGGCTGTTGGTATCGAGCGACTCTCACCACTGGCTTTTGTGGCCATTGGAGGGTTAATCGCAGGAACGTTTCTGACGCTTCTAGCTATACCAGTACTATTTTTTACATTTGAAAACATTCGACAAAACAAGTTTCTTAAAAGGAAGTGATATGAAAATTTTATTATTTATAGTGATGAGTATAAGTTGGGTAAGCAGTGTTTATGCCACTGATACTGACTTTGCAGCGGGCAAAAAACTATTTCAGGAGAATTGCTTGGTTTGTCATAATGCCGAGCTTGATCCACCTCAAGCACCCCCTATGTTTGCTGTGCAGATGAAATATAAAATGGCTACAGATAGTAAGCAGGCATTTGTGGAAAAAGTAACATCTTTTGCAACACACCCAAGCAAAGATAAAGCATTATTGAAAAAGCCCGTAGAGGTGCTTGGCTTGATGCCTGATATGGGCTTTGAAACAAAGGATGTTCAATTAATCGCAGCCTATATTCATGATGAAACATTCTCCCCACCATGCAAGCACCTGAAGGTTGCCATGCGTATCTTTCAAGAAAAAGGTGATACCAAAGCCTTCCGTCATCATAAAAAACGCTATGATGCCATGTGTAATGATATGAAAATCAAAGAAACAAGCAGCAAGACTATTCATGTGCCAGCAGCTGAGGCAGGCACATTAAAAGCAGTGATGCAGCAACTTGGGCGTGACTATGCAGCATTGAATCAAGCTATTTTGCAGGAAGACTTTGTAGCAGCAGAAAATGCTGCCGAGCATATCGCCAACCATGAAAAACCATCAATGTTTCAGAAAATGAAAATCATGGCTGGGCTGCGCAGTAACGTATCTGGCTTTAAACAGGCCGATGGTAAGGTGCATACACTGGCTGTAGAAATCGAAAAAGCTGCAAAGGCTAAAGATATGCCACTGCTTATTAAGCATCAGTCAGGTCTGCTGAGTGCTTGTATGGCGTGCCATACAAGTTACCGTAAGCAAGTAATAAATTTACTTAACTAGAAAAAACCTTCATATGCTAATGACAGCTAACGGGGGCACATTTTCTCATGCCTATGCGCGTGAATTTGTTGGAGGTCGTTAAATAATGCAAGACATGTCATTTATGCTATTGCTGGTGGGATTACTTGCCATTGTTAACCCGCTTGGAGCATTGCCGATTTTTTTATCCATGTCAGATAAAACCGACCCTGATGCGGACATGCGAACCATTAACCGAGCGGCTGTGGCAGTCGCTCTTATTTTATTGATTTCAGCATGGACAGGTGAATCATTATTGGGCTTCTTTGGTATTACGATTGATGCATTCCGAGTTGGTGGTGGTCTATTGATTTTATTGATGGGTATTTCAATGCTGCACGGCAAGCAAAGCCATGTGCAGCATTGCCCAAATGAGGCAAATGCAGCTGAAACGAAAGAAGATATTTCGGTGGTACCACTAGCAATCCCTCTGATGGCAGGACCAGGTTCAATCAGTTTGGTGATTCTTGATGCGAATAAAATTCACTCAGGAACGGGTGAAATTTTCTTGGCATTGGCGATTATCGCTGTTGCTGTTATTGCTTGGCTGGTTTTGCTCATTGCAGAAAAAATGCGCGATAAACTGGGAACCATTGGTTTGAATATCGCAACACGAATCATGGGGCTTATTCTTGCAGCTATTGGCGTTCAATTTATTGCTGATGGCATCAAGCATTTGCTGCCAGGGCTGGCATGAAACAACATTTAGAGCAGTGCTGTCAGCGACACTCAGATTCGCTATTTCGTAAGCGAATGAATACTTGGTTGTTTGATTTGGCTAACCCCGCTGGGAAGCGCCTAAACTTGATGATTATGGTCATCATTGTTTGTGGTGCATTCGTATCAATGTTGGAGACGTTGCAGCATATCACAGACCAATGGGAATCAGTGATTCAAACACTCAGTATTACTGTTACCGTGTTGTTTAGTATTGAATATCTTCTTCGTATCTATGCTGCAAAAAATCCATTGCGTTATATCTTTAGTTTTTATGGGCTGATTGATTTATTGGCTGTACTTCCTGCTGTTATAGGTGATTTTAATAGCAGCATCAAATTACTACGTGTTCTTCGTTTACTGAAACTCATTCGCTATCTAAAAGCATTGGAACTGTTCGTTGCTTCTTTACAGGATGTATTTGAAATCATGCTGGTGAGTGTGATTGCAATCAGCATTATTGTGCTGCTTGGTGGCAACCTTATTTTTTACTTAGAGCCCGCCAGTGTAAACAATGCCTTTGAAGGTGCATGGTGGGCACTGGTGACTATGACAACCGTTGGTTACGGCGATATTGTGCCACATACTCCAACAGGTCAGATTTTAGCCTCATTTTTAATGATGTTTGGACTGGGCATGTTCGCTATGTTGACAGGCACCATTTCTGTAAAAATCGCACATATCCTTTCACATAAAACCCTGTGCCCAAATTGCGCGCGCCCACTTGATGAAAAGTCAATTTATTGTAATTTTTGTGGTGTCAACATTGATCAATATAAGCAAAAAAAATAAAAACGTGATACATTGAACGCTATCGGTTTGAATAGCGCAACAGGCAAGGGGTTATAATAAAATGACAAGTATGAATATACTAATTGCAACTGCCGAGCAGGAAATTTATCGCGGTCATGCAAGTATGATAATCGTAACCAGTGTCGATGGAGAAATTGCCATCATGCCTGGACATGCCCCCCTACTCGCCACACTAAGGCCTGGCGAAGTACGCATAAATTGTAGGGCTGAAACTGATAGTTCAGATTGCAACGCCATTGATATTGTTGTATTGGGCGGCTTTCTTGAGGTTCAGCCTGATGCTATCATTATACTTGCCGATGCTGTTGAACGCCTCGAAGAAATTGATGCGGTCAAAGCACAACAAGCACTCGAACAAGCAAAAAAACTACTCGTATCATCCGACAAAGCTGTTGCGGTCAAAGCAATGTTTGAGCTCGAATTGGCGATTGCACGGCTAAGTATCGTACGCAGAAATAGTAAGCAATCATTTATGAAGCCTTCATAAGCAGGCTAAGCTTAATTTGCTTCAAATATGGCAATAGCTTCTATAACCGTGCATTCGACTATTGTAAGCCCATCAAGTGTATGGATAAGCCCTCTTTTTCGGACATCTATATCCAAAAATAAAGCCTTCACAACCATCATGGTGGTTTACCTGACTCGTACAAGCTAAACAGATATTGCTTATGCTTCAACATGCTTGTTATGCTATGCCGAAACAAGGTGATGAGCAGTTATGCCTCAAGGGTGATTAGCAATTGAAAATCCAAGATAATTTAAATATTAAAGCAACAAACGCAACAGAAGCCCCTGAGAATATTCAATATTTTGAGACAGTCATTATCGGCACAGGATTTTCAGGTTTATTGGCGGCGATACGTTTACAAAAAAAAAGTTTTAATAATTTTGTCTTGCTCGAACGCGGCGCAGACATTGGTGGAACTTGGCGTGATAATTCCTATCCAGGAGCTGAAGTCGACATTCCGACCAGCTTGTATTCGATTTCATTTATTCCGTATAAATTCAAGAAACGCTATTCTCCACAAAGTGAATTACTCGAATATACCAACTATATCATCGATAAGTTTAAACTAAGAAAATATACACAAACAAACCAGTCAGTCACCAAACTAACATACCACGAAGATACATTCATATGGCATATTGAGACCGAATCAGGGCAGAATTATCATGCTCGCTTTGTTATCGATACCAGCGGTGTATTAGCTAATCCACATATCCCTGACATCAAAGGTGCCGAAACATTCCAAGGTGCCAAGTTTCATACAGCTCAATGGGATCATCGTGTGTCTTATGAGGGAAAACGTGTTGCAGTGATTGGTTCGGGATGTTCAGGGGTTCAAGTCGTTTCTGCCATTGCAAGCAAAGTGGATCGCTTAACCCTGTTTATGGGAAAAGCGCAATGGATTATCCCTCGAGCTGACAGACATTTTAATGCTGCCGAGCGTTTTATTCGTTATATGCCAGGCATCCGCCAGCTCATTCGCTTTACTATTTTTAGCTACCATGAAATAAGATTCCTTGCCTTTCGCCGCTATCCGTTCACTTCTGGGCTGAGTAAGTTTGTGAAAAATATCTATCGCAACATACTGAAAAAAAATCTCAAAGAACACATTAAAAATGAAGCACTTCGTCAGCATATGATGCCTGATTACGAACTGGGAAGCAGGCGTGTCATACCAACAAATATTTTCATTCCAACCCTTGCCCGAGACAATGTTGATGTGGATATTAGTGGCATAGAAAGCATCACGCCTACAGGCATTAAAACCAAAGATGGAAAAGATATTCCTTTGGATATTATTGTTTATGCAACAGGGTTTTATGCTTATTCAAACATGAAAAGAGCACTTACATTTCAGGTATATGGTTTGGGTGGGCGCAACCTAAATAGCGAATGGGAAACAGACATTGTCTCTTATAAAGGCATTACCGTTTCAGGTTACCCAAACTATTTTAAAGTAAATGGCCCCAATACGGGTACAGGTCATAGCTCACAATTATGTTATATGGAAGCTATGACTGATTATACGGTTAAAGCTATTTGTGCCATCAAACGGAATAAAAATATCAAAGCCATCAATGCCAAAGCGCACCTTCAAGCCGAATACGTTGCAAAAGTGCAAAAAAACTTAGAAAAAACCGTTTGGCAACATGCTAGCTGCACCGCATTTTACAGAAAAAACATGACAGGTGTGGTCACCAGCCTATCACCTGAACCTGTACTCACATTTATTTTTTCACGTAAATGGTTTCGTTTGAATGACTATGAGTTATTAAAGTAATATGCTCACCAAGAAAGCTCCTGACGTGAATACAATCATTTTAACCACCCTCAATGCCCGCTATTCCCATACATCTATCGGGCTACGTTACCTTTTTGCCAATTTGGGAGAGCTTCAAAACCAAGCAAGCATCGCTGAATTCACCATCAACGATAATGTGCAGGATATTGCCGAACAATTATTGGCAAGCAAGCCAAGCATCATTGGTATTGGTGTATATATTTGGAATGTTATTCAAGTATCCGAGCTGATTCATACGATCAAAAAAGTGTCGCCTGAAACTATTGTTATTCTTGGCGGTCCTGAAGTCAGTTATGACCCTATTCGGATGAATATGGATGTCGCTGATTATATTATTCGTGGTGAAGGTGAGCTTGCATTCCATGCTCTTTGCCAAGCTATTGTAGGTGTAGAAAAACCAACCAAACGTATCATTGATGCTGGCACAGTGAATCTCAATGATATTGAACTGCCCTATCGCTATTACAGCAATGAAGATGTCAAAAATCGTTATATCTACGTTGAAGCATCACGCGGCTGCCCCTTTTCATGTGAATTTTGTCTATCCTCTATGGATAACCGTGTGCGAAATTTATTTATTGATCGTTTATTGGAGGAGTTTGAAATATTATGGCAACGCGGTGTGCGCAGCTTTAAATTTATCGACCGCACCTTCAATTTAAACCCAAAAATATCCAACCAAATATTAGACTTTTTCCTCAACAAAGATGCAGATTATTTTGCCCATTTTGAAGTGATTCCAGACCATTTCCCTATGAGTATTCAACAGCGCATCAAACAATTCAAACCTGCATCCTTGCAATTAGAAGTAGGCATCCAAACACTCAATAATGAAGTCGCCACGCGTATCCATCGCAAGTTAAATATCGAAAAAATAAAAGAAAATATCACGTTTTTAGAACATGAAACCCATGCCCATATGCACTTGGATTTAATTGTTGGGCTACCAGGTGAAAATTTGGAAAGCTTTGGTAAAGGCTTAAATCAACTATGCAGCCTGACCGATGCAGAAATTCAAATTGGCATTTTAAAAAACCTCTCTGGTACAAGTCTGTCGCGGCACAACGAAACATACGGTATGGTCTATAGCGACAAGCCACCCTACGACATTATAAAGAGCAATGATTTAAGCTTTGAAGATATACAAAAAATGAAAAGATTCGCTCGTTTTTGGAATTTATACAAAAACAGTGGTAATTTTAACATGAGCCTTACAATTTTATGGCAAAAAGACGGTGTTTTTGAAAGTTTCTTTGCATTTTCTCTATGGATTTACAAGCAAACCAACTCAACATGGCAAATATCATTGGATAGACTCGCCAAATTACTCTTTGAATATCTTAACCACACAGGATTAGCCGAGCAGCAACATATTGCAGATTGTTTGGTGCAAGACTTGATGAAAATCGAAGGGCGTGTACTACCAGCCTTTTTACGTCCTTACACCCCTCACATACCCAAGGTTCAAAAAAACAAAGCTTCAGGTCATAACAAACGTCAACTTCGACATCTATCATCCACAGAAAAATAACAGTTGCAAAAATACCTGCATTCATGTATAAAGTCTCTATGACTTTACAACAGTGAAAGCTGACATAAGGAGGCATACATGCTCGGAAGACATCAAAAGACCAGTGGTGAAGAAACCACCCTTATCAAAGTACAATGGCGCAACCTTCGCACATGGCATTTACACGAAAAGAAACGCCTAAAAAGAGCGATGAATAAACGCTTTAGACAAGAAGGAAAGAAAAATGCATTGTGGAATGAAGTTTCCGTCTAGTCACACAACAAATGCTTCTTAGAAGCTCTTCCAAAAGCCTCGCTTATGCGGGGCTTTTTTTATTCACCTCTATATAGAGCTTCCTCAGAAAGTCGTTTATTACATTTTTCCCACCAATGGGTACCATCTTAGCCAACGCTGGCGTTGGTAATTTTGGGCGCATAGACACCATGCATTTTTTATTGAAACATATGAGTTTCTTAGTTTCTTAGTTTCTGAGTAGAGTCTATATAGCATAGCACATAAATTCACAAACTTTCTCAAGCGTCATTCCCGCGAAGGCGGGGATCCAGCGGCTGCAAGGCTTAATGTGGACTCCCACCTTCACGGGCGTGACTAGGAATTTTAGTGGGAAGAGCTCAACCCCATGATTTTTCGCTACAATCATTTAAGTCCGATAGGCTCTTCAACGCATTGAATGAAATGGGCAATAACATTTCTACTGCTCATTTCATTACTCCTTGCTACGAATAAGAAGTAATGCCGTTTGATCCTAGATTTAGCTAGATGGTGATACAGGAAAGTACACTTCTATGCTTGTGCCCTCTCCAAGTTTGGATGTTATGTGTAATGCCCCATGATGACTGCGAATAATGCCAAGAATAGCACTCATACCAAGCCCTCTACCTGTAAATTTGGTTGTAAAGAAAGGTTCAAATATTTTACTTTGCATCGCTTCATCCATACCACAACCTTGATCGGCTACTTGCAAATATACATAAGCACCCTCTGGCAATGACTCGCCTTCCATACAAGATTTGAGTTCTAAGGCAGTCATTTCCTTCACACCTACTTGAACAGACACAACACCAGCCTCTTCTTGATACGATTCAGCAGCATTGATGATGATATTCATAACCACCTGCTGAATTTGCCCGCTATCCCCATCAATCAAAGGAATATCAGATGGAAAGTCATACTCAATAACAATCCTTGTATCAAGCGCACTATGAATAAGTTCCGATATACCCTGCGTAGCAGATCTTAAATCCAAAGCCTGTAAACAATACTTGCCCTTTCCAGCATATGCCAACATTTGTTTGCATATTTCAGCTGCACTTATACTTGCTTTTTCAATGCTATCTAAAGAAGAATCAAACGTTGATGCATCATTCATTTCCATTCTAACAACTTCAATGTTGCCCAAGATGACAGTCAGAAGATTATTAAAATCATGCGCCACACCGCCTGCCAACACGCCGAGTGACTCTAATCTATCTACATGCAATGCCCTTTCGGCGGTAAGCTTGGACTCTGTAAAGTCACGCAATGTTCCCTCAATGCCTATAATCTCCCCATCAATATCATACATAAATTGCGCATTGGCTGAAATCCAGCGCTCTGTTCCATCTTTATCCACCCCCTGCACATGATAATTATGCACACTTCCATTATCAGAGCTTTGCAATGCTTGAAGCAATGCTTCGCGTTGACTCATCTCAAGGTAGTATGTTGCAATATTGCTACCAAGCACTTCCTCAACCGTGTAGCCAAGCATACTTACAGAAGGTGATATAACTTTGATGGTTCCTTCCATATCTGTTTGAAAATAAATATCCTGCAAACCATGAACAATACGGCTAAAATGCTCTTCACTGCGTTTTAAGTCTTGCGTTCTTTCTACAATAAGCTGTTCAACCTCTTGCGCACGCAAGCCTCTGCGA
>JALUXZ010000061.1 GCA_027018935.1 Mariprofundaceae bacterium | reverse complement strand
CCCCAAGCTTGGATAGAAAAATGCACGCCAATCAGCACCAACATCAACACAAGTGCTGCGGTTAAATAACTACGCGCAGCAGCTGGCAAACGGCTGACAGGGGAAGTAATCATCTGCGCAACATTCGTTATTGACCCTGTAGTTGAGCAATCACCGATTGATCTTCCAATGTTGAAATATCAGACGTGACATCCCTTCCCGCAGCAATATCACGCAATAAACGACGCATAATTTTACCCGAGCGTGTTTTGGGTAAATTATCGGTAAAACGAATCACATCTGGTTTGGCAATCGGACCAATCTCTGTGCTTACATGGGCACGCAACTCGGCTTGCAAAGCATCAGAAACAGGTTCCTTTAATACGACAAAGGCAAAGATAGACTCACCTTTTATCTCATCAGGTCTGCCAACTACAGCAGCTTCTGCCACCGCATGATGCGAGACCAATGCCGACTCCACTTCCATCGTACCAAGGCGATGCCCTGAAACATTTAATACATCGTCCACACGGCCCATAATCCAAAAATAACCATCATCATCTTGGCGTGCGCCATCACCTGCAAAATAATAACCTTTATCGGCAAATTTCTGCCAATATGTATCGACAAAACGCTGTTTATCTCCCCAAATCCCACGCAACATGGAGGGCCAAGGCTTGCTTAACACCAAAAGACCGCCACCTTCCTCTACCACATCACCCTTTTCATCCACAACTTCGGCAAACACGCCTGGCAATGGCAATGTTGCAGAACCAGGTTTTGTCGGTACAGCAAAAGGCATCGGTGCAAGCATGTGCCCGCCTGTTTCTGTCTGCCACCATGTATCAACAATAGGACAACGCTCACCACCAATAACCTTATGATACCACATCCATGCTTCGGGATTAATCGGTTCACCGACTGTACCCAATACACGTAACTTGGATAAGTCATAAGCATTGGGATAAGCATCACCCGCTTTAATTAATGCACGAATCGCCGTTGGGGCGGTATAAAATACAGTAACGCCATGATCTTGGCATATTTTCCAAATACGCCCTGCATCAGGATAAGTTGGTACACCTTCATACATCACAGTAGTGCCACCATTGCATAAAGGACCATACACCGAATACGAATGCCCAGTAATCCAGCCAACATCCGCCGTACACCAAAATACATCCGATTCAGGCTGAAAATCAAAGCTATATTGCATGGTTAAATGTGCCCATAAAAGATAACCCGCCGTACTATGTACTATGCCCTTGGGTTTGCCTGTCGAGCCAGAGGTATAAAGAATAAATAAAGGGTGCTCGGCTTCAATGATTGCAGGTTCACAAATACTTTCTTGAGCGGCTAATAAATCGCTCCAATCCACATCGCGTCCAGATTGCCAAGCTACATCATTACCGCCACGTTTCACAACCACCACATGTTCAATGCTTGCACAGCCTTTATCCAAGGCTTCATCCACCGATGCTTTTAAATCATGCACCGCACCCCGTCGCCAACCACCATCAGCAGTAATCACAGCCTTGGCAGACGCATCTTCAATACGGTCATGCAATGCTTGTGCTGAAAATGCACCAAACACCACTGAGTGTGTTGCGCCAATGCGTGCACATGCCAACATCGCCATTGCCGCCTCAGGAATCATCGGCATATAAATAATAACACGATCACCTTTTTTGATACCCAATGATTTCAAGCCATTGGCAGCACGACAAACATCTGCTAACAACTCAGCATACGAAATTTTTCGCACATCACCAGGCTCACCTTCCCAAATAATAGCAGTGCGATCACCCAAACCATGTTGCACATGACGATCAAGACAGTTTTCGGAAAGGTTGATATTACCATCAGAAAACCAACGATAAAAAGGCGGATTGCTATCATCCAACACCTGCGTGAAAGGCTTTTGCCATGTTAGGTTTTGTTTCGCCAAGTTTGCCCAAGTACCTTCAAAATCAGTATTAAAGGCATCTGATGCAGACTTCCAATCAGCCAATGAAGAGAATGTTGCCGATGCTGTGGGCGGCTTAAAAATACGATTTTCTTCCAACAAAGACTCTATATTTTCTTGCACCATGAACCTCTCCCAAGTATGAACTATGCTCAGTACAGGATGAGATTTTATAGTCCAAAGGTCAAGGTTTACAAGACCATCTGAATGATGGGCATATTCTTATTTAGATTTGAGATACCAAAAAGAAAAGGTCGCAGAATAGCTATTCTACGACCTTTTTAACTAGGGAGGTGCTCCCTAAGCGCTTAAAGATTCCTTCATTTTTTTCATCGCACGCTTTTCTAATTGGCGAACGCGCTCAATGGATACGCCCAACTCTTCGGATAAATCTTTCAGCGTTGCAGGCTCTTCAGATAAGTGGCGTTGAACCATAATATGCCGATCACGTGTAGATAAAGACTGCATGGCTTCAGCTAACAACATTTCCTGATGATTTTTCCAATTGGATTCCTCAACAATCTCTTCCGGCGAAGATTCCGCTGATGGCAATGCCGACACCATGGTTTGACCATCCACATCAACATCCAGTGATACATCACGTTGTAAAAATGCTGTGGCAGCTTCCTTATATTCATGACCACTCAAGCCATATTCCGCACCTACTTCATCGGCATGGCTACCATCCATTGCTGCAATCGCATTTTTTGCTTTTTGCAAACCCGCAAAAATACGACGTTGAAGTTTATTCGTACCAAGCTTAACAATGCTCCACGAACGCAAAATAAAATCATGAATAGATGCACGAATCCACCAAGAAGCGTAAGTCATCAAACGGAACCCACGTTCAGGATCAAAGCGTTTCACCGCATGCATCAAACCAAGTGTACCTTCTTGAACCAAATCCATTTCTTGCAAGCCAAAGTGACGGTATTCACGAGCAATCGCTGCCACACCATGCAAATTAGCCACTACCAATTCACGCGCAGCCTCACGATCTTCATGCTCATGCCAACGTCTTGCCAAGCGCGCTTCTTCCTCGCGGGACAATTTTGACGTTTGTTTTACATCACGGTAAAACAATGAAAGACTAGACATATCAAGTGCTTGTGCGGTCAATGGTGCCTCCTGTAAAAATAATTAACTGGAAAAGATTAAGTTTCTATGAACCCTTGTCCAGCATTACTTAAAATAAATCAATATCTTATTATAGCTGTTTTTGATGAAAATAAGATGAAATATACATTTGAATATTATAAGCCAACCCTGCTGTCTACGCCCCTATCAACGTAACAGGCTCGCCGTCGCGTGCGTGAATATGCCCAATATTATACACTGTTTCACCAGCAGCCTCTAACACTTGTGTGGCAGCGGCAGCTTCACTTGCAGAGAGAATCACAACAA
>JALUXZ010000060.1 GCA_027018935.1 Mariprofundaceae bacterium | reverse complement strand
GTAACCCTCATGGAAAGGCGAAGTATCGATGAATTAATACTCCAAAAAGACCCACCAGAACCACCTGAGATAAATCTTAATCAATTAAGTTTAGGCTTGGCGT
Organism: Mariprofundaceae bacterium; assembly: GCA_027018935.1. Taxonomy (GTDB): domain Bacteria; phylum Pseudomonadota; class Zetaproteobacteria; order Mariprofundales; family Mariprofundaceae. The sequence goes on along the minus strand of JALUXZ010000060.1, from coordinate 17,896 downwards.
GATTTTCATCGGACAGCAGTGATCCAAAGCTCTTAATATTTATGCTTATGATGCATATCTCATCCAATGCGCACAGCAAACAAGCACACCTTTGCTTACATTGGATAAAGGATTGGAAACTGCTGCAAAAGAAATGGGCATTCATGTTTTGGAGGTGAACCAATGAGAGAATATAGCTTTACAGAAGCACGGCAGAATTTTGCATCTATTTTAGAGGAAGCAAAAAATGAAGGTGTGGTTTGTATCAAAAAAAGAGATGGTGAATCATTTTATATAAAGCCTGCGAGTATTAAAAAGTCACCCCTTGATGTCGCGGGTGTTGATCTTGGAATATCTTCGGAAGATATCGTGTCTTCTATCCGAGAGTGTCGCGAGAGAACATACAGCTAACCAGTTAAATTGAGTTGGGTGGCGGTTTCACTTCTTCAAGTTGGTAATTATCGCTAATAGCACCGCGCTTGGCTGCGGATTTAATGGCATCTTGCAAGCCACCAAGTTGATCAACTAGCCCCAAGCGATGAGCATCCACACCACTCCAAACACGCCCTTGCGCAATGGCTTCCACATTGGGAACTTTTAAAAAGGAAGGAGGGGGGCAGGTCTTGGAAGGGATGTGATTTTCTCAAACATCAACAAGATGTCTTTTTGTATATAAACCCTCACCCCAACCCTCTCCCTTAAAAGGGCGAGGGAGGACGAACGCTGGCGCAGGTCTTGTGCGCGTTGGGAGTCTACCATTGAGTTTCACATAGGGAGGTGCTGATTAACTCTGGATGAGTGGATATGCGATTCAAAATCACCAACACCAAGACAGCAAGCGCAAGCAATAGCCCCGCTATTGCTAAGTTGGCTAACGATTTTGGACGTATAGGCATCATTTATTGAGTTGATCAGCACCTCCATAGGTAGCCGAAGCAGTGGGGAGGGCAAGTCTTGAATGTTGAATTAAACCTCTCACGAAAGTTTGGGGTACATATCCTTTGCTTGTAAGCTTTTTTGTTTTGGCTTGCCTGATATTAAAGGTCTCTGTACCGTTGTTTGATACTTTAGGGGCTAGGAGCATACCATGAATAACAAACTGATACTCGCTTTATGCCTTGCATCATCCCTTTTTGTTTCTGCTTGTGCGACCAACCCTGTCACAGGTCAGCGTGAATTAAGCCTAGTCTCCGAGCAACAAGAGCTGGCAATCGGTGCGCAGCAATATGCTCCCATGCGCCAATCCCAAGGCGGGGATTACAATGTAGACACTGCACTTTCAGCCTATGTGAGTGAAGTGGGGCAACGCCTTGCCAAGGTGAGCGACCGCAAGCTTCCTTATGAATTTAAAGTCTTAAACAATGGCGTTCCCAATGCATGGGCATTGCCAGGTGGGAAAATTGTTATCAACCGTGGTTTGTTAACCGAATTGCATAACGAAGCTGAATTAGCTGCGGTATTGAGCCATGAAATTGTCCATGCTGCGGCTCGTCATTCGGCGCACAACATGTCGCGCGGTATGTTGCTACAAACGGCAGTGATTGGCGCAACCATTGCCACCCAACAAAAAGGTTATGCTAACTCTGCCCAACTCGGCGCAAACATTGGGGCAAAGCTACTTAGCCAGCGTTTTAGCCGCGATGCAGAGCGTGAAGCAGATTATTATGGCATGCTGTATATGTCTCGAGCGGGTTACAATCCAAAAGCTGCTATTGCATTGCAAGAAACCTTTGTGAAGCTTTCAAAAGGTCAGCGCCAAGATTGGTTGCAAGGCATGTTTGCAAGCCACCCGCCTTCACCAGAGCGCGTTCGCAATAATCAGGCTCGCCTGCAAGAATTGCCCGCTGGTGGGGAAATGGGCGTGAAACGGTTTTTAACCAAAACAGCCCATCTAAGAAAAGCCAAGCCTGCTTATGATGCCTATGATAAAGCACAAAAATCCTTGAAAAAAGGCGATGCAAGACGCGCCCAAAGCTTGGTACAACGAGCCATACGCCTGGAGCCTAAAGAAGCACAATTTTATGCCCTGCTTGGTGATATACAAAGCAAAAAGAAACGCAACAAACAGGCTTTAAAATCATACAATAAAGCAACAACACTCAATCCCAACTTTTTCTACAATTATTTACAACGCGGCAAGCTGGAACAAAGCATGCGTTACAATCAAAAAGCAGAGGCCGATTTTAAACGCAGTGTTACACTCTTGCCTACAGCCGATGCCTATTATGGTTTGGGTAGTCTAGCTCGCGCTGCCCATCGCAACCAAGAAGCCAAACAATATTTTGCGAAAATTGCAAAAAGCCCAACCCCTGTAGGCAAGGCTGCTTATGGTGATTTGGTGGATATGGATTTACCTACCAATCCCAATCAATATTTAAGCCTAAAATTAGGAAGTTTGCCTGATGGAAGAGCCGCCATGCAATTGCAAAATCCAACACCGCGTGCCATCAAAAATATTGTTATCAACATTCGTTTTGTGGATGCCGCTGGACAGGCGAGACAAATAAACAAAACTATTCCGAATACCTTGGCATCAGGGAAAAATACTGTGATATTGTTAGGGCTTGGCGTATTAAACCAACAACAACTGGCAAATATTCGTGCATCCATTTCTCGCGCAGATATTGCGCGTTAATTATAAAGAATCTACCACACGAGTTGTAGCATTTTAATCGCCAGCAGTAATAAAATAATCGCAAATATCTTCTTCAAAATACCTACTGGCAGAGTATGCGAAAGCCTTACTCCAAGCGGCACTGTCAACACACTCACCACTGAAATTAGCAATACCGCAGGTACATACACATAACCTACTGAATATTCAGGCAAGTTAGGCTCACCCCAGCCACTAATAATATAACCAACGCCACCAGCCAAGGCAATCGGTACAGCAAGTGCTGCAGATGTAGCAATCGCTTGTTGCACCTTGATATTGCACCAGGTAAGAAAAGGCACGCTCATCGTACCTCCGCCAATCGCCACCAAGGCAGAAATTCCACCAATTCCAAAACCCACCCATGCAAGCCCAGCTTTGCTGGGTAATGTTCTGCCCGCTTTAGACTCGATACTCAACCACATTTGAATAGCCACATAAGTCATAAATATGCTAAAGAAGATAGCTAAAAAAGTTCGCGGTAAATACGCTGTAAAAAAAGAGAGGGTCAATGTACCCAATAATAACCCTACCGCCATCTGCCTCCATACATCCCAACGCACTGCCCCATGCCGATGGTGGTTATATGCGCTTGCCATTGAAGTGCTGACAATCGCTGCCATAGATGTTCCCAATGCCATATGCATCAGCTGCGCATCATTAAAGCCCTGTGCCATGAATATCATGGTCAACAGCGGCACCATAATAGCCCCACCACCAATACCCAACAAGCCAGCAAAAAAACCAACAACCAGTCCTAAACCAAGGTAAGGTAGCATCCATATTACTGTATCCATGGCTTGCAATACTAACCCATCCTATAAAAATCACAGCATTCATATTTCTTCACACTTGCTGTCAAATTACATAGATGCTAATCAGAAACTAAGAAACGCATATATTTCAGCAAAAGGATCATTCTTTCTTGCATGCCCAAAAAAGAACCATAAATCCGCAGGACAGCGGATTTAGACGCACTTTAGTGCGGGCTTGCCCCGAGAGCCACGGATGGCTCGAGTCAAAGAAAGGTACCCTGGCAACCTTCTTTTTCCTCCACTTACAGCTTTCAAAAGGGCGCGTGTTACTGCGCTTTATCCTTTTTGAAACCTGACGTTTCGGCGCATCTTAAACAGGAAAATAAAGCACCTTACTCATATATACCTATCCGCACCTACGATGAATTGTCAAAGCCTGCCCCTGCTGGGCGGAAAGATGTAACAAACGACTTTCTGAGGGAGCTCTACATAAGTGATTGCACGCTCTTAATCTCATCTACAAACACTAATAGTTTCTTTGCTAAACTGATTACTTGTGTTGGTTTATTTATCTTTTTAAGTTCACCTATGAAATCGTTACCTTTAATAACATAAGGTTTATTATGGAAATCTTTAATAAGTTCTTTACTGACCCGTTGCCATGTACTATTTAAATCAGCACGGCGAATATTCAACAATTCAGCGTTCAATTTAGGACTTTCCATATTCAATAAAAGCAGCTCGCGACTAAGATAACCCATCCATGCAATATCTCTTTGCCGTAAGCTCGAATAATTTGTAAACTGGAACATCGAAGCACTTAGTTGATTGGAGGCTATTGCCACCCCAACCCATGCATGCTGCCTTATATCCACCGAAATAATACGCGTCCATGAATATGCCATCAGCAATTCACGTGATAGCCGCTCATTAAAAGGTTTTCCTTCTAACTCATTCTGTAATGTTGTTAGGTCTTGCTGGATATTTTTATCTGTTTTTTGCAACGCTATTATATCGTGCGCAAGAGCGGCATTCACCATGTTTTCAGCATGCATTTCCATAGCTGAAAGCACTGCACTTAATTTCACAGGAGTTTCATCTGCACGAACGGGTGCAAGTGGCATCAAAAACACCATCACAAGCAACAATAAAACAGCATGACGTTGAATAAACATCAGCACCTCCTATTCAATAAGAAAAGGCATCTTATCACCCTTGTATGAGTATAAGCTAATTATATCATGAGTGTTTTATCATACTCTCCAACAAAACCTAAAAAATGTAACTATTTAGCATGCTTATAAATGAATATGTAGCTGTTCAGATTACCGCAAATTTTTTCGAGGACAAGGCTGGAAAGCGGAGTTTACTGCTGTAAATGAGTATTTCCTAACGCAGGCATCGGGTAAATTAGTGGTGAGCTGAATAGTTACAAAAATTCTAATCAATATCGGTATAAACAGCGAGTCCTGTCGTGGGGTCATCATACAGCTTCAACCAAACATTAAACACCGTACTTGGATCTGATAACATCTTACGTTTAACAATAATTTTTTTGCGATCCGTACCATTTGCATTTGCAGCAAGACGATCACACATACCGCTAATTGAGAAAAAAGCAGAATCTTCATCTGATTCATCGTTAAAAATAAAACGGCAATCAAGCCCGCCACTTGCAAGATTCCCTTGCTTTGTAAGGCGCATCACATCGGCTTGCAAATTGATAACATCCCGATCCTGAAGCTTGGATGTACGTGTCGCAAAGACAACATGCGTATGAGCCTCCATGCTCGTTATAAGCTGACCAAGGTTGCCATTAAATATTCCCTCATAGTTAAAGCCTGACTTATCTGCCTGAAAGGCAACAAGATTTACATAATGCGACTCTTCAGAGGCCTGAGCACTCGACACTACACCTACCACACATAACAAGGGCAGCATGGTGGCAACTAAATAATTTTTAAACATAACGATTCCTTTAAAGGGCTGTAATTAATGACAGTGTTTGATTTTTTGTTTGTGTTATTTTTGCCAAAAGCGTGCTGTACATAAGCTCTGCATCACGGTGCGGCAAGCCCGCACTTTCAAGCTCTTTAATATCATTTAAACTATAAAGAAGCTCCCGCAACTTCGACATCATAACCTTTAAACTTAGCATCTGATTATCAAACGCTCTGTGTAGCAATTTAGTATCTGTACTCATGTTATTACCATTCTCATAAGCACCACAAAGACTTGGGCTGCACATTAAGAAAATAATCAGTGCAATATTTTTAAACATCGTTCACTTCCATATCAATTTATTTAATATTTCTTCCAATCACAAAGACGGTAAGCGAAGTATGTGTCACTACTATGACATACTATTACAAATTGCTATCAACATAACCGAGAAGTTAAAATGGTCGTAAAATAACCAAAATAACAGCTCCAAGCAGACCAAATACAGGAGCCTCATTGAACCAGCGATAGAATACATGATTGCGATTGTTCTTTCCTTCGGCAAAAACTTTTACCAGATGACCACAATAAAAGTGATACCAAACCAATAACCCTACAATGCTCACTTTGATATAAAACCATATTTCACCCTGTAAATACTCCCATTGCATCCATGCCAAGGCAGTGCCTGTAATCAATGTTAAAAACATCATCGGAGTCACAAAACGGTATAATTTATACTCCATCAATGCCAAACGCTCATGCACATCACCCACATTAAATTCCGCATGATTCACAAACAGGCGCGGCAGATAAAACAGCCCTGCAAACCACGAAACCATCATCACAATATGAAAGACTTTCACCCACTCCATAGCCACCTCACCGACACTCTTGAAATCATAACTCCACAGAAACCCAGGGCAATCGCATTAAAATAATGCATGTTTCATTACATTCTTCCAGAAAAGCCCACCCCGTCATCCCCGAATGCCCCTATCGGGGATCCACTCAGCCTATGGATTCCCGATAACAACCACGGGAATGACGCGTTGTCTTTCATACTTTGGAATAAATATTCCTTAGTCTGCTTCAAAATAACAACTTACATTCATGCTAAGTAATGATTTCTATTTTAATGCGATTACCCTGCACAGAACCCTAACCCCAAGCGACAAGCTTCCCAAGAGCCGTTAGCATTGCTGGCATGCGCACTATTGATAAAATTGAACCTTTTCGCGTCATGCAACTGCTTGAGCGCGCCAAAGAGCTAGAAGCTAAAGGCAAAAAAATCATTCATATGGAAATTGGCGAGCCTGATTTTCATACCCCTGAATCGGTACGCAATGCCGCCAAGAAACTACTGGATAACGATCAGTTTTACACACCATCAACAGGCGCTCCAGAGCTACAAAAGGCTTTGGCTACTTGGTACAAACAAGAATATCACGTCAATATAGCTCCTGAACGTATTTTAATTACACCTGGCACATCGGGTGCATTTAATATGCTCTATGCTGTACTTATTGATGCGGGCGAATCGGTATTATTGCCTGATCCAGGCTATCCTTGTCAGCGCAACTTTATTCGTTTGGCTGGCGGAGAGCCGCTAAATATCCCCGTTGGTCCAGATACCCGTTATCACCTTGATGCCGCCCTCATTGATAAACATTGGCAAGCACAGACACGCGCCGCTGTGGTGATTAATCCGAGCAACCCAACGGGTACGGTGTTAGCACGTGAATCAATCGCTGAACTGGCGGCTGCCTGCCACACCCATAACGGATATTTAATCTCTGATGAAATTTATCACGGTCTGACCTATGGCACCTCGGCTGCGTGTGCCTTAGAGGTGGATGACCGCGCGATTGTCATCAATGGCTTTTCCAAACGTTGGGCGATGACAGGTTGGCGAGTCGGTTGGGCTATCGTGCCTGAAGAACTCATTGAGCCATGCCGCCGCGTGATGCAAAATATCTTTATTGCTGCCCCTACCTTGTCACAATATGCCGCGATTGAGGCATTAAAAGCCACCGATACGATTGAATTGATGCGATCAGCATACGATGAACGGCGGCAATATTTACTAAGCGAATTGCCCAAACTCGGCTTTGATATTGTGGTCGAGCCACAAGGTGCATTCTATATTTATGCCAATGTTAGCAAGCTTACTGCGGACTCTAAAAGCTTTTGTTGGAGTCTGCTGGAGCAAGCTGGCGTAGCGATTACACCGGGTGAAGACTTCGGTGTTTACCAGTCCAATACGCACCTGCGCTTCTCCTATGCCACACGTCTGGATGACATTCGCGAAGGTATCGCTAGAATCGCAGCGTTTTTGAATAAATAACTAAGTGAAACAATGTTATTGCATATCATTGCTGTGTAATAACGATGTATAAACTGGAGCTTTCCTCCCCATGATGAATTTTCTGACCAAATTGTTCGGCAGCCGTAACGAACGTATTTTAAAGCAATACGTACCTAAAATTGCTGAAATCAATGCCCTTGAAGGCGGCATGCAACCACTATCGGACAGCGAGCTTGCTGCCAAAACAGAAGAGTTTCGCAACCGTTTGAAAGATGGTGCATCATTGAATGAGCTATTACCCGAAGCTTTTGCTGTCTGCCGTGAAGCGAGCAAGCGTGTCTTGGGCATGCGTCATTTCGATTCCCAATTGATTGGTGGCATCATCCTGCATGAAGGAAAAATTGCTGAAATGAAAACAGGTGAGGGTAAAACCTTAACTGCAACCTTGGCAGTTTATCTACATGCACTTGAAGGACGTGGCGCACATGTGGTGACCGTGAACGACTACCTTGCCAGCCGTGATGCCGAGCAAATGGGCGAATTGTATGCTTTTCTTGGGCTAACAACAGGCGTGATTATCAATGGTATTACCCATGAAGAACGCCAAGCTGCTTATGCCTCTGATATTACCTACGGAACCAACAACGAGTTCGGCTTTGATTATCTGCGTGATAATATGGCTTTTGCCAAACAAGAATTGGTTCAACGTGATTATGCTTTTGCCATTGTCGATGAAGTCGATTCTATTTTAATTGATGAAGCACGTACCCCATTGATTATTTCAGGCCCTGGCGAGCAAGCAACTGATTTATATGCCACTGCCGATGCCTTGGTTAAAAAGCTTGATGAAGCAGATTATGATAAGGATGAGAAAGACAAAGCTGTTTCGTTTACCGAGTCAGGTATGGAGCATGTTGAAGAGTTATGTATTGAAGCTGGACTCTTTAAAGACAGCAACTTATACGACCCTGAAAATGTGAATGTAAACCACGCCATCACCCAATGCTTGCGTGCCAACACCTTATTTACCCGCGAAGTCGATTATATTGTTCGCAATGGCGAAGTAATTATTATTGACGAATTTACAGGTCGTATGATGCCTGGTCGCCGTTATTCGGATGGTCAGCATCAAGCACTTGAAGCCAAAGAAGGTGTTGAAGTTCAACCTGAAAACCAAACCTTGGCATCGGTGACCTTCCAGAACTATTTCCGTATGTACGAAGTATTGGCTGGCATGACGGGTACTGCCGATACCGAAGCGGAAGAATTTCACAAAATCTACAAGCTTGAAGTGGTGATTGTGCCGACCAATAAGCCGATGATTCGTAAAGATATGTCGGATCTTATCTACCGTGACACAGAAGATAAACTCGAAGCCATTGCCAAAGATATTGCCAATATCCATAAGACCCATGCGCCCGTTCTTGTTGGCACAACGTCCATCGACAAATCAGAAGTTTTATCTGAAATGTTGAAAAAAATGGGTATTGCGCATGAAGTGCTTAATGCCAAACATCATGAACGTGAAGCAGAAATCGTTGCCCAAGCAGGGCGCAAAGATGCAGTGACTATTGCCACCAATATGGCTGGTCGTGGTACTGATATTGTGCTTGGCGGTAGTGCTAGCATGATGATTTCGCAGTTGCCCAAGAAACTTTCTGATAACGAACGTGAGCAGCAGGCTGAAGCATTGCATGCAGCATGTGATGCTGAACATATTGAAGTCGTTGCGGCGGGTGGTTTGCATATTTTAGGTACAGAACGCCATGAATCACGTCGTATTGATAATCAGTTGCGTGGTCGTTCAGGTCGTCAAGGCGATCCGGGTGCAACACGTTTTTATCTATCATTGGAAGATGATTTGATGCGTATTTTTGGTGGCGAAAAGATGCAGTCTATGCTCACCAAAATGGGCTTTGAAAAAGGCGAAGCCATTGAACATCCTTGGGTAAGCAAAGCGATTGAGAATTCACAGAAGAAAGTGGAAGGTCGCAACTTCGATATTCGTAAGCAACTACTTGAATATGATGATGTGATGAACAAACAACGTGAAGTGATTTATGATCAACGCCGCGAACTATTGGAAGCCGATAGTGTGCATGATGTGATTGAAGACATGTCTGATGATTTTGCTGATCGTTTGGGTGTTGAGTTCCTTGAAGGTCGCCATGATGAATGGAATCTTGAAGGTTTGGCAAAAGCCTTGGAAGAACGCCTAAGCATCAAAACTGATGTTGAAGCCTTATCCAGCAGTGACGATGTTCAACAAGCTGAAGATATGGTGGAGAAAATTGGTGCTGTACTACGTCAAGCTTTGGCAAACAAAGAAGCCATTACAGGTGCCGAGCAAATGCGCGGCTTTGAAAAGTGGCTGGTCTTGCAGGTGCTTGATCACCATTGGAAAGATCACCTTTTGGCAATGGATCACTTGCGCCAAAGTGTTGGTCTACGTGGTTATGCACAAAAGCAACCGATTCAGGAATATAAACGTGAATCATTTGAATTGTTTGAGCGCATGTTGGGTGAAGTTCGCGAACAAACCATACGCACGTTATATACCGTAGAAGTTGATCAACAAGAGCCTGAAGCTAAGCCAGAAGAACCTGAAATGCTTAGCTATAATGTTCGTTCAGAAGAGCCTGTGGTAAAACAAGAGACTGTGAAACGCGACCATGCAAAGGTAGGGCGTAATGAGCCTTGCCCTTGTGGCTCAGGCAAAAAATACAAGCAGTGTCACGGGAAACGATAAGCTATGGCAGTAAACCCGCCTGAATTATCACCAGCCCTGCCCGTCCCTGGTTTTCGGGTCGGCACTGCCTCATGTGGTGTAAAATCCCCCGATTTGATTGGCAAACGTCAGGATTTAACACTGATTGTGTCTGATGTTGATGCCCATGCTGCGGGTGTATTTACACAAAATAACTTTCGTGCGGCATGTGTGGATTTGGGCGAAGAAACTGTGCTTAGCCATGGCGAAAACATTCGCTGCATTATTGGCAATGCTGGCAATGCCAATGCTGGTGTGGGTGAGATGGAACGTGTTTGGTCACAGCAACTGATTGATTTGGCTGCAAGTGCGGCAACTTGTGGATCAGAGCAAGTATTATCTGCTTCCACGGGTGTTGTCGGAGAAGCTTTTCCGATTGCCCGTATTGCAGCAGGCATGGATGAGGTCGTAAGCAATCTTGATGCAAGCCACTGGCAAGATGCCGCACATGCCATCCGTACCACTGATACCTTTGCCAAATGGGCATCCAAGAAAGTTGGTGATTATACCATCACAGGCATATCCAAAGGCAGCGGCATGATTCATCCTAATATGGCAACCATGTTATCTTTTGTCGCCACCGATGCACCGCTTACCCATGAACAGTTACAGCCCATGTTAAAACGTGTGGCAAACCGTTCGTTTAATTGCATCAGTGTGGATGGAGATACTTCCACCAACGATACTTTATACCTTCTTTCCAGCGGCATTGGTTTGGGTCATGCGCCGCTTGCAGATACCTCTGAATTTGAACAAGCACTAACAGAACTATGCATTGAGTTAGCACAATTAATCACCCGTGATGGTGAAGGCGTTACAAAATTTGTAACCATTAACGTCAACGGTGCCAAAACAGAAAAAGATGCACGCACAGTAGGTCGCGCCATTGCCGTATCACCACTGGTCAAAACAGCCTTCGCTGGCTCTGATGCCAACTGGGGACGTATCCTTGTTGCCATTGGCAATGCGGGCATTGCTATTGACCGCAATAAAATCGGCTTAAAAGCGGGTGATGTCACCATGCTTGAAGCGGGCAATTTACACCCTGATTACCGCGATGAAGATGGCATGAAAATCTTTGCCCAAGATGAGTTTACCCTGCATATCAATTTGGGTTTGGGCGATGCCAAAGCCACCATTTGGACAGGTGATTTAACCCACGAATATATTGTTATTAATGCCGAATACCGCACCTGAAGCTACTGATAAAACCACACAGGTGATTGCGCTGGTTGCAGCCTTTAACAGCAATCACGAATTACTATTATTAAAACGCCCTGATGATGTGCATTGTGGTGGGTTATGGTCTTTGCCTGGTGGTAAAGTAGAAAACAATGAAATGCCTTTGCAAGCCGCCGTTCGTGAATTAAGTGAAGAAACACATTTAAAAGGCATCAAATGGCGACATTTGGGCAAATCCAGCCATCGTTATATTGATAAAACTTTGCATTTTCTCTTATTTGTATGTTTTTGCCCTGACCTTTCAAATTTAGCCCCTGAATCTAAGCATGCTTGGGATAGGCTTGATAAATTAGATAGCTATTCTATGCCTAAAGCCAATCAAGCATTTACCCCTATGCTTCAATGCGATGAAGTGCGTGAATATTTAGAGAGTTTGTAAGCTCTAAATATTCAACATTCAAAACCAGACCCTCAAAAATACTATCCATGATAATCTGCTAATCTAGAGCCTATGCAGCTAATTGATTTAATCTAAAGCTATCGAACACACTGTCATATAAGTGACTAGCACATGCTTAATAAGGCAGCTCACTATAAGCATAAATATGATTCGGATCATTGAATTGTGTAAGCAAATGTAAAGGCTGCAAAATGCTTTGCAGTGCAGTATTTTGTAGCAGTGCTGCATAGCTATCATTGCTCATCCATCTTGCTTGTAGCTGCGCCCGTGCATCGGCATCACCAAGCAATTGCTCTGCAAGCATTTCAGGAAAGCTGAGTGGTGTTTTTACTTCTTCAAGTTGGTAATTATCCGCAATGCCACCACGTTTAGCAGCGGATTTAATGGCACCTTGCAAGCCACCAAGTTGATCAACTAGCCCCAAGCGATGAGCATCCACACCACTCCAAACACGCCCTTGCGCAATGGCTTCCACATTGGCAACTTTCATATGGCGACCTGTTGCAACAAGATGAATAAAACGTTGATAAATATGATCGACTCCCATTTGAATCATATTCCCCATGCCTTCGGATAACGGCATGTCAGGGCGCATAGCTGCCGACATTTGTGTGGTTCCAACACCATCGGTATGAATACCAAGGTAATTCAAACCACGGGTGAAATTGGGAATAATGCCAAACACGCCAATGGAGCCTGTAAGTGTGGTTGGCTGCGCCCAAATCTCATCGGCAGTGGAGGCAATCCAATAACCACCAGAGGCAGCAACACTACCCATAGAAACCACAACAGGTTTGCCCGCAGCACGTAGTCGTTCAACTTCTTTGCGTACGACTTCCGAAGCAAGTGCCGAGCCGCCAGGGCTATCAATGCGTAAAACAACTGCTTTGATTTGCTCATCTTTTTGTGCTTTGCGTAATAAGTTAGAAAGCGTTTTGCTGCCAATACTTCCAGCAGGTTGTTCGCCATTGAGAATAGGGCCACTTGCAACGATTAAACCAACTTTTGGCGTATCTGCCTGCTTAGATTCTGTTTTTGAGGCTAATTTTAGATAATCTTTACTGCTAATCGAAGGAATATCCTCTTGTTTTGACCATTTGATTTGCTTGAGTAAAAAAGCTTCGGCATCTTGTTCATCACCCAAATAATCAATTAGATGTTCCGCCTTGTACAATGCGCCTGCATTGCCTTGATATTGCGCTAAAAAGTCTGGTTGATGATCGAGCAAATCTTGCAAATGTACTGCCTCAATATCACGCATGGCGGCAATATCTTGTTTGTATGCATGCCATAAACTACTTAGCCAAACACTGTTTGATTTGCGATCTGCATCGGACATGGAATCACGAATAAAAGGCTCAACCGCAGATTTATATTCGCCCACGCGAAACACATGTACATCAACATTTAATTTATCCAATGCTGAATGGATATAATTGCGATAGACAGAAAAGCCATTGATTTCAATGCTTCCCATGGGGTGCAAAAACACACTACTGGCAGCCGCAGCCAAATAATATTGTGATTGGCTATAGGCATTGCCAGCTACCAAGACGGGTTTGCCACTTTGTTTGAAATCTTCAATGGCACTGCGTAATACTTGTAGTTTTGCCAAGGAAGTGTGCTGCAATGCTTCCAAATCTAATTTGACTGCCAAAATATGTTCATCATCACGAGCCGCTTCCAAGGCTTTGGTTAAATCACGTAATTTTGATTGATTGCGGTCTGGCAGAGCCAATGGAAAAGCATCGGCAGATGGTTGGCTTATTTGCTCGACCAGTTGCCCTTGTGGTTTGATAAGCAATACAGCTTCATCAGGTAATTTGGGTTCGGCTTTGAAGATAGCCACGAGGATAAATATTAGAAATAAGGCAAAGATCAAGTTAATAAATAGGCGGCGAAAGCCATCCAATATACGTAAGCTGCCAGAGAATAATCGTTTCATACTTTTTTCACTCCATTAGGGCAGGCAACGATGGCAGCTTGGCTTGTGCTTCGCAAGACGTAGCGTTACGAACTATTCTACATGATTGAAAGTGAGGCGAAGCGTAGCATGGATATATTACAGTCGATAATTTTAGGGCTGATTGAAGGCGCAACGGAATTTTTACCGATTTCATCGACTGGCCATATGATTGTGGCAAGTCAGTGGATGGGTATTGCTCAAAATGATGAAAACAAAGCTTTTGAAGTCATTATCCAATTGGCGGCGATTTTAGCGGTGGTTGCCAATTACCGAGAAAAATTCAGCTTTATTTACTTAGACTTATGGAAAAAAGTGGTTTTAGCATTTATTCCGCTTGGCATTGTTGGCTTTTTATTCCACAAACAAATCAAAGCCATGTTCACTGTCGATATTGTTGCCATCATGTTCATTGTCGGTGGTGTGATTTTTCTTATCGTTGAATATTTTCATAAAGATAAGGTCTATCCCGTAGAAAACGTAGAAGATTTAAGTTATCGCCAAGCTTTATGGGTTGGTATTGCGCAAGTGTTTGCCTTGATACCAGGCACAAGTCGGGCGGGGGCATCGATTATTGGTGCGATGTTGGTTGGTTTGAGTCGTAAAGCCAGTGCGGAATTCTCATTTTTATTGGCATTACCTGTGATGATGGCTGCCAGTGGCTTTGATTTGCTTAAACATTACCAAGATTTTGCAGGCGCTGATTGGCTAGTTTTGGGTACAGGTTTTGTGGTGGCATTTATTGCAGCATGGTTGGTGATGCGCTTATTTATTCAATTCCTTGAACGCTTTACCTTTGTCGCATTTGGTGTGTACCGTATTTTATTCGGAATTCTATTATTGTGGGTTTTATCATGATGGCTCCTCATATTGATCCAGTCGCATTGCAATTAGGGCCTTTGGCAATTCATTGGTACGGCTTGATGTATGTCTTTGGTTTTTCTGCGGTGTGGTTACTTGTTCGCAAACAACTGCGTGAATGTGGTTCTTGGGACGTAAGTGTGAAACCCGAAGCCTATGAAGGACTGTTTACCGCGTTGATTTTGGGTGTTGTGCTGGGCGGACGCTTGGCTTATGTGCTGTTTTATAATTTTGATTATTATATCAGCCATCCGATTGAAATATTTTATATCTGGCAAGGCGGCATGTCGTTTCATGGCGGACTGGTAGGTCCTATTGTGGCTGGTTGGTGGTATTGCCGAAAACACAATATGCCATTTATGTTGTTGATGGATAAGTTCTTTGTGGTTGCACCGATTGGTTTGGCTTTTGGGCGTATGGGCAACTTTATCAATGGCGAGCTTTGGGGGCGTGTTGTGACAAACCCTAGCGAAGTACCTTGGGCAATGATTTTTCCAGGCGCTGGCCCTGATCCACGGCATCCAAGTCAGCTCTATGAATTGACCCTAGAAGGCATCGTTTTATTTCTACTATTGTGGTTTACACGTAAGTTTGATTGGCCTTTGGGCATGCGCGTAGCGGTATTTTTAACAGGTTATGCTTTGGCACGGATTTTTTGTGAGAATTTCCGACAGCCAGATGTGCAGCTTGGTTTTCTTTATGGTGATTGGTTGACCATGGGTATGGTTTTATCATCTGCAATGCTTGTTACAGGACTAAGTTGGATTGCCTATCTGCTTTCTAAAGGGAAAAAAGCATGAAAATAACCACATGGAATGTAAATTCGCTCAAGGTTCGCTTGCCACATGTATTGGAATATTTGGCGAACGAAAAGCCTGATGTATTGGCTTTGCAGGAGACCAAACAACAAGACAAAGACTTTCCTCAAGCAGAAATTGAAGCAGCTGGGTATCATGTTCAATTTGCTGGGCAGAAAACATACAATGGCGTTGCCATTATTAGCCGCAAAGAAGCTACGGACATGGTGTTTGATGTGCCGAACTTGGATGACCCACAGCGTCGTTTATTGGCAGCAACTATTGATGGGGTTCGTATTGTTGATGTTTATATTCCCAATGGTCAGGAAGTTGGCTGTGATAAATATCAGTATAAGTTTCGCTGGCTCAATGCGCTGCGTGACTTTTTAACAACAGAATTGGAAAATCATGAAAAGTTAGTCTTACTGGGTGATTATAATATTGCACCATCTGATTTGGATATTCATGACCCATCACGCTGGGTTGAAAAAATTATGTGCTCCACAGCAGAGCGAGAATGGTTTTTTTCACTGATGGATTTGGGTTTGTATGACACGCTCCGCCAACTGCATCCCGAAGAGGCTATGCATAGCTGGTGGGATTATCGCATGAATGCTTTTCGTCGAGGCTGGGGCATTCGCATTGATCATATTTTGGCAACGTCCGCACTCACGATTCAAGCAGGCGGTGTGCATGCAGATTATCGTGCCAAAGAACGTCCATCCGATCATGCACCAGTTTGGGCAGAACTATTATGATAAAATGTAATCCCCCCACTATCCCAAAAAATGCTTTCAGAGTGGGTATAATTCCTCCTATTTATCATTTTACATCGAACTAATTCCAAACCCATTAACATAAAACTATTTCATGCTAATGTGTGGCATGCTCACTTCAAAAGAGACATTTCCCAAGGCAATCTTACTTGATCGCGATGGTGTGATTAATTTTGATTCTCCCGATTATATTTTAAGCCCTGAACAATGGCGACCAATCCCTGGTAGTTTGGAGGCTATTGCCAAGCTTACAAAAGCTGGTATTTCTGTGGCAATCATCAGCAATCAATCAGCCGTTGGGCGCGGCATGTTAGATGATACCACCTTCCAAAATATTCATTCCAAAATGTTATTATCTATTGAAGCCTTAGGTGGGCGCATTGATCATGTATCTTATTGTCCACACGCACCCAGTGATGGCTGCACATGCCGTAAACCTCTGCCAGGTATGGTGCTTGAAGCATTGCTTGCTCTAAAGCTTAGCAATGAAGCACAACATGTTTATATGATTGGCGATTCTTTGCGCGATATGCAAGCAGCATGGGCAGCTAACATCTCAGGCATACTCGTGCAGAGTGGTTATGGTGATGCAACAGATATTCTTGCCAAAGCCCGTTTGCATGACCCTCATATTCAATCATACCCAAACTTAGAAGCTGCTGTATGCAGTATATTGAAACATTAACATGCTATTTTTACGTTCAGCCCTTTTTAACCTCTGCGTTTTTATCGTCACATTCACACTCTCCCCTTTATTGTTACTTTTTCGCTTGTTTGGCCTACCTGCAGCTTGGTTTTGGGCAAAATTATGGTCAAAAAGTGTCTTGTTTCTGGCTCGTTATTTATGTGGCATAAAACTTTGCATTGAAGGGCAAGAGCACCTTCCCAAGGAATCTTGTGTTGTTATGGCAAAACACCAGTCAGCTTTTGAAACCATTATTATGCCGATATTGATTCCACCCTATGTCTGGATTCTTAAACGCGAGTTGTTTTATATTCCGATATTTGGTTGGGCTTTATGGGTTCTCAAAACCATTGGCATTCGTCGTGGTAACCCCCGTCAAGCCATTCAACAGGTAAATAAAGATGGCTCAGCTTTATTACAAGAAGGTAAGTGGATCGTTATTTTTCCAGAAGGAACGCGCTCCAATATTGGTCAATCGGGGGATTATAAACCAGGCGGTATTGTACTAGCCCAAAAAGCTGGCGTTGGTATTCTTCCAATGGCTCATAATGCCGCGACATGCTGGCCAAAACGTGGTTTTATCAAAAAACCAGGTACAATTACCATTCGATTTTTACCCTATATTTCGGCAGATACTGTTGCCTCCTCAAGCCGAAAAGAGCTGCTGGAGACATTGAAAAGTGATATAGAAAAGCATACCCAGCAACTAGGTGGTTAAGGCTCTATCCCTTTGTTTATGAAAGAAGGCTAAATCCTTCAAAGTTAACAT
>JALUXZ010000059.1 GCA_027018935.1 Mariprofundaceae bacterium | reverse complement strand
TCACTTTGAAATATCATAACTTGCTTCATGAAGTCTCTTGGTCGGTGTTGATATTTTTGGGAAGCAAAGTGAATAACTTTTCTTAATGCCTTAGGCGCTTTATGAGCGAGAATCGTTGCGGCTCTTGTGAAAGAGAAGTGGCCAGTAGCACTAGGGACAATTTCAGGTGGAGCACTCATTGAAACAAGATGGGTGGAAATAACACGGTCTGTGAAGTGTTGTGAGCTAACCAAAGCATATTCAGCACCGAACTGTTGACCCATCAGAGAAAAGCGTTCGATGCTAAGGTGTGATAGAAGCTCATTGAGATCCTTCGGCCAGTCATGGAGCAATCTGGACTCAGCATATGTGGACTTCCCATAGCCAGGTCTGTCAGGGATGATAACTCGTATGCCATATTGGAAAAGAATATCTATCTCAAGCGGTATTTGCTTGCGCGACCCCTCAATCGTATGGTGCATAATAAGTGGAAAACCATCTTTTGGACCATATACAGAGTAAGAGAGGGTGCGCCCATCTTTTAATTGAATGCTTGAGTCTTCTGTTGGTAACAAGGGTATATTATTTGTTTCTAAATTTATATCAGGCAAACAGGAACTATAGACTTTGTACGCCAATTCTATTTGGCTCTTACAGCCCGTTTTAACAAAAATTCGCTTCAAATGAGTACGTATAGTTTCATAACTATTATGACAGGCATTTGCAATAACTTGTAAAGATTCTCCATCGGCAATCATTTTGGTTATTTCACTTTCTTTGGATGTTAAACAGAGTGTTTCACTTATACATTTGCTCGAAGGTGATGTCTTGATCTGACTACCGTTCATCATTAATAAATAGCGTTTGTCATGACCTTGTGAAATATCAGAAAGCCCCATGATAATGTTAGTATGTTGGCTCGTATTAAAGGTTAATGTCTGTCTGCCAAGTTGTTTGTTTGTTTGTGAAATTAACTGCAAGAACTTTTTTTGATGATTTGCCTGAGTAAATAGAATTTTACTTTTATCTGGTTGAAATAGAAGGTTGCTGTTGAACAGGTTTTGAGCTGCGTTGTTCATGTCAATAATAGTGCCCAACGCATCTAAAATAACAGTTGGTGTCTGGATCATATTGAGTGTCTTTTGGTGTGAATAAAGCTTTGATTCAAGCTCATTGATTTGTAAGCCTAATTGAATGGAACGGTTTAAATGTTGGTATGTACTACCTTCAATATCCTCGTTGGTTTTCTTAACTTCTATTTCAAGTTGATGTATTAACTCTAACCATGCTTCATTAGATTTTGGCATCGTATATATGGTGTTAATTAGATGTTGTTGCATTATTTTTTCCTCATCTACCCCAAACAGGTGACTTACAAAATCAGGTTGACCTCTCAAGCTTCGCTTTTTTTATAAGTCAGATATAGGCGAATTAAATGCGGAGAATAATGATGCACCAAAAATATACACGTGGAAAATATTATGGCAGTCATTTGCTGCTATTGTTAAAGCATAGGCTAAGGTTATTTATTGTATGCACTGCTATCATTTTGAGTGGCTGTGGTGGCGGAGATGGCGGAACAGCAGCAGTTGCTACAAGCACAACCGTTAGCGGTAGTGCCATTAAAGGGCCATTGGATTGCAGTGTACAAGGCAGTGTGATTGCAACTGGTGCAGGTGGTAAAACGGCAACAGGTTCAACGCCATCAGTAGGCAGCTTTACAGTAGCCTTGGCAGGCTTAACTTTTCCAGTGACAGTAACAGCATCTGGCTGCATGGACACCATCACAGGTGCAACGCAGGACTTTGATCTTTCAACGATGGTTATGGATGCTACGCAAACAACTATCAATGCCACACCTATTTCCACCCTCGCTATTGCAACGGCCAAAGCAGCCAAGACTGCTGGTGGAGCCATCACACAGGCTGATTTGGATGCAGCAGTGGCAACTGTACTGAATACTTTTTCTTTAAGTGTTTCATTTCCGACTCCTATGACTGGGATTTTTAATAACGTGGCAAATATCACGAATTTGGTGGTGGCAAGCGAAGCAGTTTCAGAGGTGATAAAACGCTCTGCAACGCAAAGCGTTGCTTCCACAGCGAATATAGTGGCATCATTTGCTGCTGATTTGGCTGATGGCGCACTGGATGGCGCAGCACCAGCAGGTGTAACCATTCCAGTTCCAGTTGCCACTGCCAGCGGCATCAATGGCAATATCATTGCAAAAGTATTGGATGAAGTAGCTTCAGGTAACATCATGATACATCAAGTTGACCCACTGACAGGTGCCATATTAAATACCCTGCCTTCAAGTGCCTTGCTTAGTCTGTTGCAGCTCAAGCAACTGCGATAACAGGCAGTGTGGTCACAGTTGCCAGCATAGATCCCGCAGCAACACGAGTCTCAATCAATGCCAGAGCACCAGCCTTACCCGTGATTGCTTTAACTGGCGCAAACCCACTCACAATTGCGCAAGGCTCTGTTTTTACCGATCCAGGCAGCAGCGTGACTGATAATGTAGATGTTGGTTTAACCGCCACAGTTACAGGCACTGTGAATACCGCAGCTGTTGGTAGTTATACGCTTATTTATCATGTCAGTGATGCAGCAGGTAATGCGGCTATACCAGTCACACGCACAGTCCATGTGACTGACCAAACAATACCAGTGATTGCTTTGCTTGGCGCAAGCCCACTCACAATCGCGCACGGCTCTGTGTTTACTGATCCAGGTAGCAGCGTGACTGATAATGTGGATGTTGGTTTAACCGCCACAGTCACAGGCACTGTAAACACAGCAGTCGCTGGCACTTATACACTCACTTACAATGTTAGTGATGCCGCTGGAAATGCAGCAATTGCAGTGATTCGCACGGTGAATGTCACCGATCAAACCGCCCCCGTGATTACTTTAAAAGGTGCGAGTCTCTTAGTCTTCCGTCCAGACTCTACAGTACTTTACAATGACCCTGGCAGTGAGGTGACAGATAATGTTGATGTTGCATTAACGGCAACCGTCACAGGAAGTGTTACGCTAGCAGGTGTTGGATCTTATACATTAACCTACAATGCAACGGATTCAGCAGGCAATGCAGCCATACCTGTCACACGTAGCATCGTGGTGGACTACCTAGCTAAAATTAATGTGTTAGGTGCGAATCCATTAACCATTGGGCAACATGGAACCTTTATTGACCCTGGTGTTAGGATTGAGGGTCTCAGCTTGCCTACACTCACCACCACCGGCACAGTCGATACAGCGATTGTGGGTACTTATATCATCACCTATAACGCCATTGATACAGGCGGCATCTCCGCAACACCTGTCACGCGCACAGTGAATGTGATTGCAGGGCAAACCATGAGCATTTCAAAAGCAAGCGTCGTTGAAGGC
>JALUXZ010000058.1 GCA_027018935.1 Mariprofundaceae bacterium | reverse complement strand
AAATGTTCTTCCACGATAAACATCAACATATCGCGCTGGCTTTCAAGCGATAAACCAAAAAAAGTGCGTTGCGGATTCAAACCCTCGCCTTGCGCACCTGTTAAGATGGTTGCACCTGTTGCACCCGCTTCGCGTGCTGCTGACATGATGGCATCGCTTTCTGTACTTTCGACCAAAGCAATAATGAGTTTGAAATGCATATCAGTCTCCTCTTTTTTTTAGGACAGCATTTTTTTGCATATAGGATGAGATACTGGCATAAAGAAGCACCGTAATGACAGGGAATACGCTCGCAAATGCAATCAAACCAAAACCATCCACCATAGGCGTTCGCCCAGGTATGGTGCTAGCAAGCCCCAAACCTAAAGCTGCCAACAGTGGCACAGTTACGGTAGAAGTCGTCACCCCACCTGAATCATAAGCGAGCGGAATAATGGATTTGTGTGCAAAAAATGTTTGCACAATCACAACGGCATAAGCCACAACAATAAACACCCATAATGCTTCACCACTCACAATCCGATAACAGCCCAAACTCACACCGATGGCAACTCCCGAAGCAACAGCAAGCCGAAGCCCCAAAGCAGAAATGCTACCCCCCGATATTTCTTCCGCTTTTAGGGCTACGGCAATCAATGCAGGTTCGGCTAAAGTCGTTGCAAAACCGATAAAAAATCCAAAAACATAGACCCATAGATAATCCGACCAGAGATAAAGGCGTGCTGCACCATCAGGATATAAAAAATCAGGTGCTGTTAATTGACGCGCCATGGCATCACCCAGTGGAAAAATGGCGCGTTCAAGACCGACAAGAAATAAGGCTAAGCCCAAGACGACATACATCAGCCCTTTCATGATTTGGAGACCATGCGCCAAAGGCTGCTTCAAGACCACCAGTTGAAAAAACAATAAAGTGAGTACGATCGGTGCAACATCCAATAATGTGTGCCAAGTTGTGCTCAAAAGATCCAACAACAAATCATTCATGGCAACACCACCATGCCATACACCATGACGAATAAAATGGGTAAAAGCGATGCAAAGGCAATCAAGCCAAAACCATCAATCACTGGATTCCGTCCTGCAATAGACGAGGCAAGCCCAACCCCCAAAGCAGTCACCAAAGGCACGGTAATGGTTGAAGTGGTCACACCTCCTGAATCATAAGCAATACCAATAATGGATTCAGGGGCAAAAGGGGTAAGCACTTGAATCATCGCATAGCCGCCAATCACCATATAAGGCAAGGGCCAACCACGCAAAATACGCAACACACCCAGAAAAATGGCAATGCCTACAGATAGCGCAACGCTCAAGCGCAAGCCATTGGCATAATATTTCTTTGCCGCTTCATCGCTTTGAATCAATTGCGCACCAGCAGCAATATCGGCCGCTTTTCCTGCTACAGCAATCAAGGCGGGTTCAGCAATGGTTGTTCCAAACCCAAGAAGAAAGGCAAACAAAAGCAGCCAAAACAAACTTCCTTTGCGTGCGAAGGCATATGCCAATCGCTCACCCATAGGGAATAATGCCAGTTCAAGCCCTTGAACAAATAAAGTTAACCCCAAAATGACACAGATAAAGCCCAATAGCACTTCATTCAGATTGGGAATACCCTGCTGCAATACAAGCAACTGAAACACCAGAATCACAGCAACAATGGGAGCTAAATCACGACATGCACCCCACAGTGCTGTGAGCCACAGTTTCATCGTTAATCACCAATCATGATACGATCCACCAATTCTTGAACCGTGGGCACAAAACCATTGGCATAGAAAGGGTCTTGACCAAAACGATAAGCGGCATGCCCTGCAAACATTAAATGTTGCGAAGGATCAGCACCATGAGCAATTTCTTGCAAAGTTTTTTGAATGCAAAAGCTGCGTGGATCAGCTTTGCGTCCTGTTGTGCCCAACTCATTGGCAGCCCAGTTAGAAAAAGCACATTGCGATAAGCAGCCCATGCAGTTCAACTGATCCTCACGAATTTCCTGAGCTTTTTCATGTGTGGTAAAAATCAATGTAGCATCGGGTGTAGGGAGCGCTTTGGTAAATCCATCCGCCATCCATTCTTCTGCGCGTTGTGCATCATGTGGGGTAACATATACCGTTTTGTTGCGTACTCCGAAAGAGAAGGGGTGCGTGTGATCGCCTGCTGCATGATCCACAAAAGCAATTTCACGATCCGAGCGCTCATATAATTCATGCAGAAAGCTGTTGTATACAGCCGAAGAATAAAAGCCTGTCGGAGAGAACTTATTTAACTTGATGTCTCCTGGTTTGAGTTCAACCAAGCGTTTTTTCCAAGCATCTGAAATGGGACTCTCTTGTGTTAATAATGGGCGTGTCCCCAATTGAAAGACCACAGGACCTAAGTCTGGATTGTCAATCCAGTCTGACCATTCACGCAAGCACCAAACACCACCAGCCATCACAATGGGCACTTCATTCAAGCCAAACTTGTTCATAGTCTGACGCAGTTCAAGGACGCGTGGATAAGGATCTTGTGGCTGATCAGGGCTTTCAGAATTGGATAGACCGTTGTGTCCACCTGCCAACCACGGATCTTCATATACCACACCACCCAGCCATTCTGGATATTTTCTGTACGAACGCAGCCATAGTGCTCGGAAAGCACGCGCTGATGAAATAATAGGGTAGTAGTGTACTTGGTGGGAAGCTGCTAATGGCGCAAGCTTAAAGGGCATGCCAGCACCACAAGTCACACCATGAACCATGCCTTTTGCGCCTTCCAACACCCCTTGAAGTACGCGTTCTGCCCCACCCATTTCCCAAAGAACATTCATATGGATGCGACCATTGCCTTCAGCTACTTCATGCGCGATTTGGGCTTGTTTGATGCCACCAGCAATGCCTTGTGCAACCAGTTCTTCAAAGCGTTCTTTGCGACTACGACCATGATATACGGTGCGAATGATATGCCCATCATCATCGATACTATCGGCATTCACGGCAGAAAATGTACCCACACCACCTGCTTTTGCCCAAGCTCCTGTGGTTTCTCCATTGGACACGGCAACACCTTTGCCACCTTCAATAATGGGTAAGACTTCTTTGCCTGATAAATTCATGGATGAAAGATGAAAAGCCATAATATTCCTTATGTTCGGATATTCATTCATATACTACACATGCGCCGCATGCAACGGCGCACCCTAAATTGTGCGCGGCTTACCGCAAGGTTCAAAAAATCACAGCTCTTGCAAAAACGCTTGATCAATACTTTCTTGATCTATAGATAGATAGCGACGCGTGGTTTCAGGTGAACTATGCCGCAACATATGTTGCATCAACACCAAATCTTTGTTCTGTTGGTATTTCAGGCTGGCAACCGAGCGGCGGATGCAATGAGGACCATGATTTTTGGGAACCGTACCTTGTTCATAAATATGACAAATCATGCTGCATATATCCTTTTTAATACTTGAAACATGAATGGGGTTGCCGCGCTG
>JALUXZ010000057.1 GCA_027018935.1 Mariprofundaceae bacterium | reverse complement strand
GTAACTATTCAGCATATTCATTCAAACACGCAATAATGTGTCATGTCCCCCAGGGGATACTCTCTGCCTACGGCATTCACCTGATCGAACGTAGTTGAGACATCTTTTAACGCAATCTCTATGAAAGATCCCTCGACTTCGCTCGGGATGACACATTAAAACACCATGCTGAATAGTTACAATCATCTTTAAAACCTTATTGCTTTATCTCAATATTGCGCTGCTCTATCTCCCCTTCCACATAGCTTAGCGTGATGCATTTCATATGCTTAGGAAAACTAGCTATAGAACGTTCTGGCCATTCAACAATGGCAATCCACGGCGGTTCAAAAAACTCACGCACGCCAAGCATTTCAACTTCTTCAGATTCTTCAAGACGGTACCAGTCCATGTGCGCCACTTTACATGTTTCGCCACTAACAAGTTGCCCATCATATTCTTGGATAATGGCATAAGTTGGGCTGGGTAACGCTTCATCTTTTACATCCAAAGCACGCATCAATGCACGCGCAAAGACACTTTTTCCCGCACCCAAATCACCCGATATTGCAATCACATCACCGAGTTTAAGTGTTCGAGCTAGTTGCTGTGCAAAAGCATAGGTTTCTTGTTCATTTTTGAGTATTTTCTGCAAGATTATTCCTCTGTCATTCCCAAATTCTTTTATCGGGAATCCAAACGCTGTCGGGGGTGTAACGACTCTGTTAGGAGAGTTGACCTGCCAAAGCCTGAATAATTTCACGCCGTGAAATCAAACCCGCCACAGAACCACCTTCAAGCACAGGCAAATGATGAACATCCACCTCACCCATCAAGCTGGCAATTTCAGCCAAATCAGCATTCACGTCCACGGTTTTAACATCCATAGACATCAAGTTTTCCGCCACCATTGCCTGCATACGGGAAAGTTCCTCTTCAAATTTTTCTTCACCCAGCGGAATCACCATATCAAAGACTGCCATCGCCGTCGGCAGATGAAGCCTTGCCTGCTGATCAATCAAATCACTTTCAGTAATCACACCCAATAAGCGTTTATCGCCATCAACAACCAACATGCCTGAAATCTTTTCTTCAGAAAAACGTTGGGAAATATCCTGAATCGAAGCATCCAAAGCACAATAAGGTGGTTCAGTATTCATAATATCACGCGCTTTTAACATCTTTGCCTCCTATGGCACTCTTTCATACGATTATAGCCTAAATACTACAGGCTAGCTTACGCCTTATGATAGATTTCGCTGCCTTTTTCTTTAAATGTTTCAGACTGCTCATACATACCTTCTTCAATCGCTTTCATAGCATCAATACCGTGTTCATCTGCATAATCACGTACATCCTGCGTGATTTTCATGGAACAAAATTTAGGACCACACATGGAGCAAAAGTGAGCAACTTTTGCAGACTCTTTTGGCAAGGTTTCATCGTGGTATGATTTTGCTGTATCAGGGTCAAGGCTTAAGTTAAACTGATCTTCCCAACGAAACTCAAAACGTGCTTTGGATAATGCATCATCACGCTGTTGTGCGCCTGGATGACCTTTGGCTAAATCTGCTGCATGAGCAGAGATTTTATAGGTAATCACACCCGTCTTCACATCATCACGGTTTGGCAGACCCAAATGCTCTTTGGGAGTCACATAACAAAGCATAGCACAGCCATACCAGCCAATTTGAGCCGCGCCAATACCAGAAGTAATATGATCATAACCTGGGGCAATATCCGTAGTCAGCGGACCAAGCGTATAAAATGGTGCCTCATCGCAATATTCAAGCTGTAAATCCATATTCTCTTTAATCATTTGCATAGGAACATGACCAGGGCCTTCAATCATCACCTGTACATCATGCTTCCAAGCGATTTTTGTAAGCTCACCCAATGTCTTCAACTCACCCAACTGCGCTTCATCATTGGCATCAGCAATCGAACCAGGGCGTAAACCATCGCCCAATGAGAAAGAAACATCATAGGCTTTCATAATTTCACAGATTTCTTCAAAATGAGTGTATAAGAAGTTTTCTTTATGATGCGACAAGCACCATTTCGCCATGATGGAACCACCACGTGATACGATCCCAGCAAGACGTTTGGCTGTAAGTGGTACATAGCGCAGCAATACGCCTGAATGGATGGTGAAGTAATCCACACCCTGTTCTGCTTGCTCAATCAAGGTGTCGCGGAATACTTCCCAGGTTAAATCTTCAGCGATGCCGTTAACTTTTTCCAAAGCTTGATAAATAGGAACCGTACCAATCGGCACAGCAGAGTTACGAATAATCCATTCGCGTGTTTCATGGATATTTTTACCCGTAGATAAATCCATGATGGTATCGGAACCCCAACGGGTTGCCCATGTCATCTTATCCACTTCTTCTTCAATGGATGAACCCAATGCAGAGTTACCAATATTACCATTGATTTTAACTAAAAAATTTCGCCCAATAATCATCGGCTCAAGCTCTGGATGATTGATGTTGGCAGGAATAATAGCGCGACCACGAGCTACTTCATCACGTACAAATTCAGGCGTAATCACATGCGGAATACTTGCGCCAAATGAATGACCAGGGTGCTGCTTGGTGATTTCACGCAAATGTTCACGCTTTTGATTCTCACGAATCGCTACATATTCCATTTCAGGCGTGATAATACCCTGACGCGCATAATGCATTTGTGATACATTCTTACCACCACGGGCTTTGCGAGGCTGTTTTAAATGCTCAAAACGCAAATGATCAATGCTTTCATCATCGCGGCGTTCATTACCATACTTCGATGATAGACCAGTCAAAAAGGCTGTATCTTCACGCTCTTCAATCCAAGCCGTACGCACATCTGGCAGCCCTTTTTGTAAATCTAACTCAACATCAGGATCGGTATAAGGGCCTGATGTATCATAAACCAAAATCGGATGATTCTTTTCCACACCGTCTTTTAATACCGTATCAGATAAGGAAACTTCACGCATCGGCACACGAATATCTGGGCGAGAGCCTTCAATATAGACCTTCTTTGAGTTCGGATAAGGCTGGCGTGCCTCATTCTCAAGCTTTGTTACTTCAATACCTGCTTCCATATTGCTACTCCAAAATATCAGGCTGCCCATGCAGTTCACTGATGCCATTCACTAATAATGCGGGTGCGCATCATAGCGAATACTGCGCTATAAGAACACTGGCAAAAACTGTGGGATAAAGTGATGTTTACGTAATTTCTTCTAATGTTGTAGAAAATATTTCTGGAATATCAAGGGCACCTCGAAAAACCTCGAACGAGTCAAACGACGCTGATTTTGGCATAAGCTTTTTTACAACCCTAAATGCTCGAGGTGACTGTTCTATAAAATTCTTATAACAATCACTATCTTGGTCTTTGAGTTGTTTATCAAACTTTGACAAAGCGAAGTAAAGCCATGCGAAAAAGGCTATTGCTGATATTTGAATTAGCAACTCAATAAATTCGAATGACACTTACACCCTCCATTATAGATTCA
>JALUXZ010000056.1 GCA_027018935.1 Mariprofundaceae bacterium | reverse complement strand
AGGTCTTGATGGTCCATACCCAGCCAATGACAAACGTGCAGGATTTACACCTTCTTCTTCCAAGATACGCAAGACTGATGCCGAACGTGCCAAAGTAAGACTCCATGGATCAGTATACTTACTCCCTACACGCGGTTTAAATTGCGTATCTGAATGCCCATTCACACTGATTTTACCAGGTGACATCGCCAACATGCGCGCTAAACGCCGCAATGCCTTGATGTTTTCTTCTTTAAGCTCCGCTGAACCTTCATCAAACATCACTGCATCCTTAATACGAAGATAAAGCTTATCTTTTACAATGATTGCATTGACTTTATGTTCTAATGCACTGTTTTTAAGCACCACATGACTATTCTGGCGCATCGCCAACATCAACTCGCGCGGTGTCACTTTAAGCTGCAACTGTGATGGTGGAATAATATTAAGCTCTGTGCGTTCACCTGCATTCATCACCGATACAGCTTTTTGAAAATATGTGGAAATATCCTGTAACCCTGTTTTATCCAATGTGGACATAGAAACCAACAAGATAAAGAATGTGAGCATAAGGCTCACCAAATCAGCAAAAGTAGTCATCCATGCTTCAGGGTCTGGCTTATATACGACTGGCCACTTCTTCTTTCTTGCCATATCAGAATCCCATCTTCGGCGCACTCACTGCAGCTCGATGCGGCGGCGATAAACTCATTTTTTTCGATTGTTCTGAGTGTTCCGTCACTGGACGGAATTTCAGTATCATTTCTACTCGGCGACTTAACTCTGGATGATTAGCGATTGGATGTTTATCTCCCATACCTGCTACCACCATACGACCATTAGCAACACCTCGCTCCGATAATGCATGAAATACAGACATCGCTCGCGCAGCAGAAAGCTCCCAATTGGAGGTATAAATAGAACCGCGAACGGGAGTGTCATCGGTATGACCTTCAATGCGAACCTCAATCACTTCAGGACGAGTAAAAATAACAGCCAACTTATCCATCAACTTCATACTACTTGGCAACAAATCAACATGACCAGGTGCAAATGAAACATGCTCTGGAAAAACTACACGCACAGAACCTTGATCCAAAGCAATCGCATGCATGCCATGAATACCTAAATCCTTAGCCACATCCGTCAATGCTTTGGCGGTTCGTTTAGGTGCTTTTGAACCATCCACAATATCACGTGAAGGCATAGCAGGACCTTTGCCTTGACTTAAATTTGCCCCTTTGGGTAAAGGACTAAATGTGCCTGCTAATGAACCCAATGCAGCCAAACGCTTTTCTTCTACAATCACTGCCATAGAAGTAAGTAAAATAAAAAATGCTAACATCTGCATCATCAACTCAAGAAATAAGGCTGCGCCAATATCTTTAGGTCGATCAATGGGTGCTGGTTTTTTCTCTCGTTTAGCCATAATTTATCAGCTGATTACCAAGTAGCCTTGACACATATCAATCAAACGCAGATTGGCGTTCTTTGGGTGGCAAGTATCCAAGTAATTTTTGTTCCATCACCCTAGGGTTCTCTCCCGCAACCAAAGATTGAATCCCTGTTAGGATAATTTCTAAAATCAACATCTCTTCTGTACTACGTGTTTTAAGTTTACCTGCCATAGGTAAAAATAAGATATTGGCCAACAAAGCACCATAAAATGTAGTAAGCAATGCCACAGACATGGATGGTCCAATCGATGATGGGTCGGACATATTCGATAACATCAATACCAAACCCACCAATGTACCAATCATGCCCATAGAAGGTGCATACGTACCACAAGCTGTTAGCATATCCGAACCCTCTGCATGACGAGATGAAACTTTATCCATTTCCATATATAATATATCTTCAATCTCAGATGGTTCTTGACCATCAATGGCCATTTGAAGTCCTTTTGCCATAAAAGGATTTTCAATATCTCCTACTTTACTCTCTAAGGCTAAAATACCATCTTTACGCACGACTTGAGCCAATTCCACAAGCTCAGCAATGACATCTTTACCTGCATCTAATTTATACATAAATGTCTTTAAAATTACACCAATTAAGCCAATCACTTTGGAAAGTGGATAACCCACCAAAACCACACCTACCGTACCTCCAAGCACAATCATAATAGAAGGCACATCCACAAAACCCATCAGCGCATCCCCAATCGCAAATGCAACCAGACCAAATGCAATTAGAATCCCTAAGACTGTTGCAATATCCACACTTTCCTCCTAACCAAGAACCCTTTTACATCAAAAGAAATTCGACTCAAATCATTCATGACGTATCTCTATATGGATATATAGCAAGAAGCGTGCAACTTTTAATCTTAGTTAAGAAAATACTCTACACAAAGCAAAACACCCGCACAAAGGCGGGTGTTTTATGGATATATTAATAGCCAATCTAACGTTTAATCTGCATCAATGAAGAAAGCATTTGATCCGTTGTCATAATGGTTTTTGAGTTTGCCTCATAACCACGCTGTACAACGATTAATTTTACAAATTCACCTGCCAAGTCCACATTGGATTGCTCTAAACCGAATGGTGTAATCGAGCCCATACCACCATTACCAGGTTTTTCCATCACAGGAGAACCTGATGCAATGGTTTCTTTTTGTAAGTTGTTCCCAATATGAGATAACACACTTGGATTCGGGAAATTTGCCAAAGCCACTTGATAAATAGAGCGGCGTTGCCCATTGGTAAACACACCAAAAATACGACCTGTTGAATCTGTTTCTAATTTATCCAAGAAACCTGAAGCAAATCCATCCCGTGTCATTTGTCGTGTAGCAAAAGAGCCTGCCATTTGCACCGTACCATTCAAGCCTGTTCCTGTTACACCTTGTTGATCACTGGTTTTAGCATTCCCAAAATCAAAACTAATCGTACCTGGTGAGGCACTGCTCCATGGAAACACAATTCCCGCACCCACTTCAGTTAATAGCTCACCTTTTGTACCAAAGGTTAATTTGTTCGCATTTGGCGTGGTTAATGCATTACCCGCAGTAATATTAATCCCTGTTGTAGTAGCTGCTGTAGTCAAGGTAATCGAGCCACCAGTAGCCGCGCCAACTGTTTGCCCCGCTGCCACAGCAATACCATTTAACGTGACTGGTGCATCAAAGGTTGTGCTTGCTGAAATCTGCGTTCCAATGGGCAATGTGGCAGGTAGTGCAGCATTGGTAACATTATAATTGCTCGTTGATGACCCTACAATCACCTGCTGACCTGGTGTTCCACCCACCAAATCAGCACCATCGACCCCCGCCTGCCAAGACCAAGTGTTAGCAGCTGTTTTGGTAAAATAAAGACTGACTGCATGATTCTGTCCCAAAGAGTCATAAGCATTCACCTGTGTTTTATAGTGATAGGTTGCTGGATTATCAGGATCAAATGCTGTACCTGTTGGCAAAAGTGTCGCATTAGAATCCAGTGATACTCCCGATAAAACGCTAGTGGTTGCTTGCGCTTGAGCCGCCAAATTGGCAAAACTAATATCTGTTACAT
>JALUXZ010000055.1 GCA_027018935.1 Mariprofundaceae bacterium | reverse complement strand
CAAGATAAGTTGGCATGTATTCTTCCCTTTGAGCCTGAATGGTTTTCCAATCAAGGGATTGATAGTACTTATGTGGGTAATCCAAGTGCGCTTTCTTGTCAGTTTGGATGGTCAAAATCAGAGCTTCGTGAGCAGCTAGGTGTATCAGAGAATATTAAAATATTGGCATTGTTACCGGGAAGTCGTAAAAGTGAATTAAAAAATCATGCTGCATTGTTGGCCAATGCATATGAAAAAATACTTCAAAAGCATCCCGATATCCAAGCTGTCACTACACGTGCACCAGGGATTTCTGATGAACAACTCAAACCCTTATTGGATGTTGGAGTAAAAATGCTTGATCGCTTGGATGAGCATTATGCATTAAGGGCAGATGCTGCGATTGCTGTATCAGGTACGGCAACATTGGAATTGGCACTTTGGGATGTGCCCACAGTATTGGTCTATAAAAGTTCAGCGCTGATGATATGGATAGCACGCAAGTTAGTAGGGACAAGGTGCGCAGGATTGGCCAATATTATATTAGATGACAAGCCTGTGATGCCTGAATTGATTCAAGAACAAGCAAGTTTACAGGCTATTGTGAAACATATTTTACCCCTTTTAGAAGGGGGAAGAGAAGCTGAACTTCAGCATCAGGCTTTTATCGAACTACAACACCGTTTGGATGATTATCATCCGAGTCATACAGTTGCTGATATAGTTCTAAGTATGGTCAAGAAAAATTAACTTACTCGCGACCCATACGCATCACAAAATCTTCTGTATAGACGGCGTTGGCTAGGCCTTCTTCATAATCAATTTGATCATTTTCAATCAATTGTTGTAAATGTTGGTCAAAGGTTTGGCTGCCATAAAGGGTATGACCTTCCTCCATTGCTTTGGGTATTTCACGCCAACGATTGGAATCCAGAATAAAATGACGGATGACCGAATTGCATATCATCACTTCAATAGCAGCGATGCGACCTTTACCTGATTTTTTAGGAATCAGTTTCTGAACGATAATAGCTCTAAGATTTTCAGATAGGCGCTCTCGGATTGCATTTTGTTCATCAAGTCCAAAGGATGAGACAATACGTTGCATGGTTCCTACTGCGGAAGTCGCATGCACAGTTGCCATCACAAGATGTCCTGTTTCTGAAGCTTGCAGCGCAAGTTGAACCACTTCACGATCGCGCGCTTCACCAGCAATAATCACATCAGGAGCTTCACGCAATGCATCATTGAGACCTTGGGGGTAAGATGCAACATCACTTCCAAGCTGGCGCTGAGAAACTGTACCTTTATGAATAGATTTATATTTAAATTCAATAGGATCTTCAATGGTGACTACGTGTATAGGTTTATTGCTAATCATATGGTTAATCATAGTTGCCATGGTTGTACTTTTACCAGAACCTGTAGCACCCGCCATCAAAATTAAACCATTGCGGGTATTGGTACATAAGTCACGAATAACAGGGGGTAGGTGCAGTTCATCAAAATCTGGAATTTTTTGAGGAATAATGCGCGCAACAATACCAAAGTTATCGTGTGTTCTTAAAATATGAATACGAAAGTGAGCAATATTCTCAAGCGAATATTGAAAGTCCTCACTTTTTATAGTATCAAGATCAATATGACGGGAAACATTCCGCATCAAATGCTCAACCATTTCTTTTACCAATTGTTGTGTGGGAGCGGGCACCTTATCGGGTGAAACTGTTACAATTTCACCATGAATACGCATGCGAACTCTATCATCAGTACGAACAATTAAATCAGAAGCTTGATTTTTATGTGATGCCAGTAAGAGGTCATCAATCATATGCCAATCTTGTGTCATTAGATTTTCAACTCCGAATCAGATTGTGATGTAAGCTCATCAATGCCTGCGCCCTCACCATCACTACTTTCCAACTTTGACATTTTCATTTGTAAGCGTAAATCATTCACTGCATCGGCATGTACCAAAGCTTCTTCTTCGGTAACAAAGCCATCTTTCCAAAGCTCAAGTAGGCATTGGTCAAAGGTTTGCATATGATAATTCTTACCATTAGCCATTGCTTCTTTGATTTCACCAATATCCCATTTTTCAATCAAATCTGAAATACGTGGTGTATTAATAAGAATTTCAACGGCAACCTTTCGTCCACCTTCAGGGGTTTTGACCAAGCGTTGTGACAAGAATGCCTTCATATTCATGGCAAGATTCAAACGCACTTGTGCATGCACTTCTTCAGGGAAGAAGTTCAATACACGTTCCAAAGCTTGGTTGGCATTATTCGCATGTAAAGTTGCCATGCAAAGGTGACCTGTTTCTGCAAATTCTAGAGCATGCTCCATGGTTTCACGGTCTCGAATTTCACCCACAAGAATAACATCAGGGGCTTGGCGAAGTGTGTTTTTCAGAGCCGATTTGAAAGTCATAGTGTCAGTACCTACTTCACGTTGGGTAATTACACTTTTTTTATGTTGATGTACAAACTCTACAGGGTCTTCAATGGTAATAATATGGCCTGCTTGATTGGAATTTCGGTGATCAATCATAGCTGCTAGCGATGTCGATTTACCCGAGCCTGTTGCACCCACCATAATTACCAAACCACGTTTGGTCATGGAAATATCTTTAAACACTTCAGGTAAACCTAGCTCATCAATCGTAGGTACTTCAGTTGTGATTTTACGAATGACCATACCAACATCGCCACGTTGCCGGAAGATATTTACACGAAAACGCCCCATGCCTTCGTAGGCTAGGGCTAAATTCATTTCCATATCAGTAGCAAAAGTCGCACGCTGTTTTTCACTCATGGTTGAATTTGCCAGTTGTTCAGTTTGTACAGCATTGAGCGGAGGCTGCTTTAAAGGAACCACAGGACCATTGATACGATAAGATGGTGGCATACCCGAAGTAATGTATAAGTCCGAAGCATCTTGTTTTACCATCACCATAAGCAGTTGGCGTATGGAAACCTTTTGGGGTTCATTGGCACTCATGGCAACCTCCTAGTATTTTATCAAATTTGGTCGCATATATTTAGCCACCAAATAATTTTTTGTTTTGCGCTTTTTCTAGTGCGCTTTGTTGTGTAATTCTACGTTTTTGAACCAATTGCTGCATATTCATATCTAATGTTTGCATGCCTTCACGCTGCCCTGTTTGCATCACAGAAACCATCTGTGGAATTTTATTCTCACGAATAAGATTACGAATAGCAGGTGTTCCAAGCATGATTTCGTGGGCTGCAATTCGCCCTTTACCATCAGCCGTTTTTAATAGCGTTTGAGAAATTACAGCCCTTAGAGATTCAGAAAGCATAGCCCTAACCATTTCTTTTTCAGCAGCAGGGAACACATCAATAATACGGTCAATGGTTTTAGGTGCGGATGATGTATGCAATGTGCCAAATACCATATGTCCCGTTTCAGCTGCAGAAAGCGCAAGACTGATGGTTTCCAAATCTCGCATTTCACCCACAAGAATCACATCAGGATCTTCACGAAGTGCACTTTTTAATGCATT
>JALUXZ010000054.1 GCA_027018935.1 Mariprofundaceae bacterium | reverse complement strand
TCGGCAGACACCGTTGCTTCCTCAAGCCGAAAAGAGCTGCTGGAGACATTGAAAAGTGATATAGAAAAGCATACCCAGCAACTAGGTGGTTAAGGCTCTATCCCTTTGTTTATGAAAGAAGGCTAAATCCTTCAAAGTTAACATTCATATACGCTAAGTTATACCCGTTTTAGCACATTCGCGTTATGCTTCGCGCATGAGTCGCAAAGTTATTCCTATACAAGTTGAAAAAAGCACCCAATCACAGGGCGAGCCAATGATTGGCAAGCCTGCATGGTTAAAAGTCCGTGCGCCTATGTCTTCCGAATACAAACAAATCACCAAAATGATGCGTGAATTAAATTTAAACACCGTCTGTGAAGAAGCATCTTGCCCCAATATTGGCAGCTGCTGGAAACAAGGCTCTGCCACATTTATGATTCTTGGGCGTGTTTGTACACGAACCTGCGCTTTTTGTGATGTTGCAACGGGAAAACCCGATGCTGTGGATCTTGATGAAGCGATCAATCTTGCCAAAGCCGTCGCACAAATTGGTTTAAAACATGTGGTGATTACATCAGTGGATAGGGATGACTTAAAAGATGGCGGTGCAGGTCATTATGCAACCGTGATTCGCGAGCTAAAAGCCCGTCAGCCTGATGTTACCATTGAAATTCTAACACCCGATTTTCAGCGCAAACCATCAAGTTGTTTGAATACGATCATGGATGCCAAACCAGATATTTTTAACCATAATCTTGAAACTGTGCCACGTCTCTACCGCTCTGTTCGCCCCGGCGCACGTTATTACACATCCTTGCGCTTATTGCAGCGAGCCAAAGAGCTTGATAGCAATATCGTTACAAAATCAGGATTAATGGTTGGTTTGGGCGAAGAGCGTGATGAAATCCTACAAGTATTGGATGATATGCGTGAAGCTGGCATTGATATTCTAACGATTGGTCAGTATTTACGCCCCAGCGAGAAACATCATCCTGTCATGAAGTATTGGACACCTGATGAATTTGATGAGCTGAAATATCTCGCTGAGAAAAAAGGCTTCGGCATGGTTGCTTCGGGTGCTTTGGTGCGTTCATCGTTTCATGCAGATGAAGTGTTTGAAGCACTAAAGCTTAAAAAAACGTAAAAAGGCGTGATGTATAACACTTTCATTCCTTATGCTGCTTCTATTCTGAGCTATGTAGGGGAGGAAAGATGACAATAAATTTTTGGCGCAATATTCCTGCCTATAAAGATTTTGATGCGTCATTTGATATAGGTGCATACACCCATTTTGACAGTACTTGGCATTTATTCATCGCAGATATTCAAGGCTCGACCCAAGCCATCAAAGATGGCTGCTATAAAGATGTTAATATGATTGGTGCTATGTCTATAGTAGCTGTTCTAAATGCCTGTTCTGACATTGAAATTCCATTTGTGTTTGGTGGTGATGGCGCATCTATTCTCGTGCCAAACTCGCACTTTGAACAAACCAAGCTTGCCCTGCTTGCCACCAAAGAAAAATCTGAGCGTGATTTCAATTTACACCTAAGAGTTGGTTCAATTTTGGTGCAAGACTTAAACGATAAAGGCATTGATTTACTCGTCGCCAAACATGAAATATCCAAAGATTACAAGCAAGCGATTTTCTTTGGTGGCGGCATGAGTCAGGGGGATCATCTGATAAAATCAGATTCAACCTATTGTTATGACATCATAGAAAATATGCCCGAAGTCGATTTTAGTGGTTTAGAATGCAGGTGGCAGGATATACCTTCACCCAAAGATGAAACAATTAGCCTGCTTGTTGCCGCTGATGATGCAAAAGAATACAAAGAGCTACTCGCCTATATCACTAAAAACATTGGCAGCTATAAACAGCGGAACCCCGTACAAGAAAAGAAGCTGCAATTATCACTATCTTTTTCTCAACTTGCGCACGAAGCAAAAGCAAAAGCCCTAGGCTTAGAAAGGTATATTCTTACTAAAAAACTTTGGCTAGCAAACATTCTTGGCATTATTTTAATGAAGCTCGATGCCAAGTTGGATAGCTCATCATGGGGGCAATATAAAAAACAAGTTGCCCAAACCACTGATGCTGAAAAATTTGATGATATGTTGCGTATGACCTTTACTTTGAGCACACATGACCGTAAAGATCTTGAGCATCATCTCAAGGCGAAACATAAGCAAAAAAAATTATGTTATGGCATGCATATCAGTAATCGTGCTTTAATGACCTGCTTGGTGTTCGAGCGTATGGGTAGTCAGATTCACTTTGTTGATGCCGCTGATGGTGGTTATGCCATGGCTGCTGTGGGTTTAAAGCAACAGCTAAAAATAAAAGCTACTGCATAACAAAAGCCCATTACAATGATGCGTCATAGATGAATAAAGCTTTAAAAGGATGTAACAAATCAGCGGCAAGCTGAACAGATACGAACCAATTTATAACTATGCTGAATAGTTACAAAAGGATAAACATGACAGAACAACACAATCTACAACGCCGTGGTTTTGAGTTAGGCAACATCACCACCGCTTCCACACAAAACATACCCTCTAAACAACAAATTATTGAGGCATGGCAGGCTGATAAGTCCATTGTAGTTCCTGCTATGGGCTTGCATGGCATACAAAAGCATAACAATCACATTCAAATCGCTCACCAAATGATGGAGGCCATGCTTGAGGGTGCAGAGCTAGCCGAAACCTTTGAAACAAGCGCAATTAGCCAATGCCTAAAACCTGAATTTGCTCTATTGGCATCCTCCGCAGAGGAGCACGATGAACAAGGCATTGAAAAGGTCTATTTTGATGTTGAACAAAATGCTGAAATATGTGCTGAAGATTTATGGTGCAAAGCCTCATGGTTATCATTTCATGACGAAGATGCCTCGCTTCGCTTTCGCTTTTCTTTTGGCATGGAAGGTTTTGAAGATGTCGCCGCAGACCCTGCACGACAGACGTGGGCAGGCGAGCTTTGCGAAAGAATTTTTCCAGAATCCGCCATTATTACAAAACAGCCTGAAATTTTAAGCCTTTTGAAAGAAATTTTAGGCAATGAACCACAATTTGTAGAGCGCATTGTATATTTTAATGCTCCCAATGGCGGTGCCCAATTCCACCATGATGTGGAACGCGGACATGCAGGTGTGGTTTTTGCACAACTAAGTGGCGCAACCTTTTGGCTGGCCTTGGATAAACAGCGTCTTATTGATGAGATAATCCTTTTTTCACAAAACAACAACGTGAGTGATGGCTTGAAGGCATTACTTCAAAATCGTAAGGCACTATCTGACTATATGGAAGAACGAGACCATGAGTTGGTTGAAACGTTAATTGATCAAAACCCTGATTTCATTCGCTACCTTATCGACAAAGGCTATAGTCATCACTTGCAGGCAGGCGATATATTAATGCTTCCTCAACGAGACTTAGACAACTGTGTTTGGCATAGTGTATTTACATTGGGTGGTGAGCCTGGTGAAGCTTTAAGCTTTGCGGTGCGCTAAGGAAGTGCTGATTAACTCCACCAA
>JALUXZ010000053.1 GCA_027018935.1 Mariprofundaceae bacterium | reverse complement strand
AGGGCACCTCGAAAAACCTCGCACGAGTTAAACGACGTTGATTTTCGCTCATAGCAAGGCGCAATGAAATGAGTCATAGCATCGCTATTGTCCATTTTATTCAACGCAGCTAGGGGTGAAAAGCACAAGTTTGGCGAAGTACCGAGGTTTTTCGAGGTGCCCTTTAGATCCTTTACCGCACAAAACGCGGGGAGGTATATATGAGTGACACTGCTGTCCGATGAAAAGATGAATTCACCTTCAGAAAAATAATTGGTAAGCTGAATCGTTACAAAAAAAACGGGCGGTTTGACCGCCCGTACATGCATAGTTGCATGAATTAAATCTTACGAACTATAAATCGTAAGTTGTTTCTTCGCTCGCATTTTGCCAAACATAGGTTGATTGTACTACTTCATCACTGGGAATAAAGAAGGTTCCCAATTCAAGCGCCCCAACCACTGTACGCCCAACTGTTTGAAAAGCTCCTTTTACCGTGCCATAGGTAATACCAACCAGTGCATTGCTATTATTTGTTTCTAAAGCAATATTTTTAGGGATTTCACCCCAGCCTGTTGCTGCATTTGCCAATCCACGGGTAAATTTAGAGCCTGAATCACTCGCGTAATCACCTGCTACAGCAGGACTACTAACTGCCAACATCGCCACCGCAGCAGCAGCCAGTGCCATTCCTGTTTTATTCATTTTCATCATACACCTCCTTAACACAGTGCATCAAGCAGCCAATGCTGCCGAACCATTCATCAAAGTTATCATCCAAATGGCATATTATTAGTGTAGTTCACTTTAAAAGACTTACAAAATAATTGTTATCCGTTAATGTGGCGAAATGGGACACTCCAAGCACACTGAAACTTCGATAGAGGCATTTACCGATGGTGCATGCTCAGGCAACCCTGGTCCTGGTGGA
Source organism: Mariprofundaceae bacterium (assembly GCA_027018935.1). GTDB lineage: Bacteria > Pseudomonadota > Zetaproteobacteria > Mariprofundales > Mariprofundaceae. The sequence continues at coordinate 2,618 of JALUXZ010000053.1, read as the reverse complement.
TGGGGCGTATGGCTACGCTATGGCAATCATGAAAAAGAGCTCTGCGGTGGAGAAGCACATAGCACCAATCAGCGTATGGAGCTACAAGCTGCCATTGAAGCCCTTAAAGCTTTAAAAAAACCTTCGAAGATAACTATTTACTCTGACTCTAAATATGTCATTCAAGGTATCACAGAGTGGATAACAGGCTGGAAAAAACGCGGCTGGAAAAATTCAGCCAAAAAAGATGTCGCCAATCAAGATTTATGGCAACAACTCGATACACTCAACAGTCTGCATAACGTCACCTGGCAATGGGTCAAAGGACACGCTGGACATGAAGGCAATGAACGCGCTGATGAATTGGCTCGCCAAGGCATTCCACTCTCCTCTCGCGAGTAAGTTATTACAAACCGTGTGTTATTCAGGGCAATCGCATTAAAATAGAAATCATACTTAGATTCTACTCAGAAACTAAGAAACGCATATATTTCAACAAAAATAATCGCTATGCATTCCATTGAATGTAAGCTTATAGAGGTGAAAGAGGCTAAAACCTTACAGTAAATGCTTCATTCTTTCTTGCATGCCCAAGAAAGAACCAAAGAAGGGCACCCTAGCAATCTGCTTGTTTCCTTCACTTACATGTTTCAAAAGGGCGCGTGTTACTGCGCTCAACCTTTTGAAATATGACGTTTCGGCGCATCTTGAACAGGGATAATGTTGCCTTCACATGCATCTCTCTGTGCCCTTTGGTGGGGAAAATGTAACAAACGACTTTCTGAGGAAGCTCTACTTATACTGAATAGAAGTCATTATTTTGAAGCAGAGTAAGGAATACTCATCCAAAATATTCAAGAAACTCCGTCATTCCCGAGGTTCTTATCGGGAATCTATAGGGTACCTCGAAAAACCTCGCACGAGTCAAACGATGCTGATTTTCACTCATAGCAAGGCGCAATAAAATGAGTCATAGCATCGCTATTGCCCATTTTATTCAACGCAGATAGGGGTGAAAAGCACAAGTTTGGCGAAGTAGCGAGGTTTTTCGAGGTGCCCTATAGGCTAAGTGGATCCCCGATAGAGGCATTCGGGGATGACGTGATGGGTGTTTTCTGGAATAATCTAATGGAAAACTTGTTTTTTTAATGCTATTGCTCTGGTGTGTTATTCAGAAGTGTTTAATTGGAACTCTTGTAAAGTTATAGGTTGCTTGTAATCACCCATCTCACCTGACTTCTTAATAATCAAAGGCCCGCGCCCATCACGCTGCGTGAACCACAAAGCCTCCTCAGAGTGAACATCTTCAACAATCAAAGATTGCTTCATCGACTCATACAACGCAGAAGGTCGCTTACAACATATCGAAATAGCATGCTGGTTTGGTTGCAATTTCGCATTCAAGCGGCGCAACGTATTCACTGTCAACGGTATTTCTTCACCATTTTCATCTCGCACGCGCAGCCATACATTACGTTGCTTTGGCATAGTCGCCAAACGTGGAAGCGTACCAAAAGATAAAAATTTCAAAAGAAAATCATACTTCATTAAACCCGATGCAAGCGTATGATGATCACCAGAGGGAATCGACACATTGGCTGCCCAAGGCAACCATGCCGAATAGCTGCTCACCACCAAATCACTGTTTAACATGGAATCTCCATCCACATAAGCATTAAGCACTTCAACCCCTTGCAACTCTTGACCTTCCTGTAAATTTAATTGCCATAAAAAATCACTGCTTGGTCGCATTTCATCTGCCTGTAAATTACCTTCAGGGTTTACACTTGCAACGCTTTCCAATAAATCCGCTGCATTGGTACCAAAATGCGGTGTTGATAAAAAAATCAACCTGCGAATAGGGTGTTCACTATGGTGGGTTAAATATTGACGCACAATCAGCCCGCCCATGCTATGAGCGATTACGTCAACTTGTTTAAACGGTAATAAATACCGCTCAAGCTCCTCTTCCAGCACTTCAATGGGCGGAAAACGCCCGCCAACCAAGCCTGTACGGTAAGTAAAAAAGTAAATATCCCGATGCATATGCGCTTCAAAACGGCGCAAGGTTTCTACATCCGACCAAGTAAACTCACTGCCATTCCATCCATGTACTAGAATTACGGGCGGTGCATCTGGGTAGTCTGCTTGCACCAAGTCATCGATAGCCCGCCATTGCTGCCACAAGCTATCCGTAGCTTGCATGCTATTTTTGGCGCAGCCTGCAAATAAGAGACATATCAACAATAGAATGATATATAGTGATCTAGGAATCGACTTATCGTCATACCCCAGGGCAGTTTCTCTGCCGCAAGCGGCATTCACCTTCTGCCCGAATTCTTTTATCGGGCATCCACTCAAGTTTACTACTTGAAAAAAAGAATGGATCCCCGCATTCGCGAGGATGACACTACCAGTAGTTCTATTCATAAATTACTATAATGTATACTTAGCACCATCATTGCAAGCATAGCGTTGTTCTCCAATTTAGATAGCATCTCGCCCATGAAATTTCTTATCGACTTCTTCCCCATTGTTTTCTTTTTTATTGCTTTCAAAACGTACGACATTTATGTGGCCACAGCGGTATTAATTATAGCCTCCTTGATTCAAACCAGCGTACATTGGATTATGCACCG
>JALUXZ010000052.1 GCA_027018935.1 Mariprofundaceae bacterium | reverse complement strand
AATTACAGAAGGCTAAAACCAAGTTGTTCGATAATATTTTTGGACAGACTCAATATGCAGCATAATCAAAAACTGTGCGCATACATTTCAGACGCATTTAACGATTGGAAAATACTCATCCAAGCAACCGTCTTCAATAAAAAATGATGGAAGCATTTTAAAAAATAACATCGCTCCCAAACAATGCGATGAATGCTCAAGCATCGTATGGGTAATCAAAATCAGCCATCGCATTGTGTAAAGTTTCATGCTCTGGAATATCCAACAAAAATGCCAAATCAGATACTGGCACATGTGCATTGCGCTCGCTCATCCATTGTAGCATTTCCAAATTATTACGTGCTTCACGGCTTAAAGTTTCACAGTTTAATTGCATATCACTCTCCTCTCCCGCGTCTCCCACGGTTTGAATGGAGCGCATGCTGATTCGGTTTTATGTCATCACTATGACAGCAGTATGACCATATATGACATACAAGGTCTCTATCCTATGACTCTCCCAAAAGAATCTTTAACTCAGCCTCTGAAAAACCTGCTTGCTCACGCGCATCTAGATTTAACACGCCACCAATGCCTTTGGGGAAATATTTTTGGACCAAAGTAAAAAAAGTTTCTGTAGGTTTTAAATACCGTTCTTTGCACACATAACGAAACCAGCGGCTACCCACTTCCACATGCCCAACCTCATCCTTAAAGATAATATCCAATAATATGGCAGCATGTGTATCACCGACATTGATAAACTTTTTTTGAATACCAGGTGTGACATCCAAACCACGCGCTTCTAATACTCTGGGAACCAATGCCATACGATCCAATATATCATGCGCTGTCGTCTCTGCCATTTCCCATAGGCCATTATGAGCGGGATAATCACCATACTCACCACCCAAATGACGCAGATGCGCCCTGATAAGCTCAAAATGATAGGCTTCTTCAGCGGCTATGCGCATCCAGTCAGTATAAAATGCCAATGGCATATCATCAAAACGTTGTACCGCATCCAAGGCTAAATTAATGGCATTAAATTCAATGTGTGCAATGGCATGCATCATAATTTTGCGTCCCTCAAGCGTTCCCATCGCACGCTTGGGCAAGCTCTTAGGTAATACCAATCTAGGCTGTTCAGGACGACCAGGGGCATGCACATCAGTAGGTTCCCCAAAAGAGTTTCGAATATGCTCTTTTTTCAAACCATCAAGACTACGCATAGCAAGCCTTGTAAGACTTATCTTTTCATCAGGATTCGATGCCAACAAAGCCTCACGCACCGTATCTAAAAAAACTGCCATCACCTGCTCCTTATCCAACCTTGAGTCTCGCCTCACATGTCGCCACAATGCGGCAATGCCAGCTAACGACCACGCTCATACCCGCATCATCGCACTTGCTGCATTGATGCAAACATCGAAACTTGTCGATGATATTGCCCGTAAAGGTATCTGTGATGGCAATGACTTTCACGCTCTTATCAATAGTTTATTCACGGACACCACAAAACCTGAAGCCTTGTTTGGTGATAATAGTCATCTACAAGTCGGTCTTCTGCTTAGTAAACACTTACTTTCTGGTGAAAATGTTGATCAGGCAAAAGCCATCATGGCATATACAGCAAGCATTATCGCCGTTGAAAAGAAGCTAAACAAAGACCCAGATATGTTACAAAGCATTGCGGCAGGCATGCAACGCATTCAAAAACAAGCCACCTACTTTGGTAGCTCCAGCCATGAAAGCGTGATTGGTGGTATTGCTGACCTCTATGGCAAGACTGTTAGTACCTTAAAACCACGTATTATCGTGCACGGCAAACCAGAAATACTTCGCCAGTATAGCAACACCAATAAAGTACGCGCTTTGTTATTTTCAGGCATTCGCGCTGCACATTTGTGGCGGCAGCATAAAGGTGGTCATTTCAGATTACTCTTTGGGCGTAAAAAACTATTGCATGATATTGATACTATTTTAAAAACACTATAAATGAATGCTATTCAGGCTTCGTCTCGTCTGTTTGTTCTCTATCCACCTGTTCTTTATCCGTCCGTTCTTTTTCAAGCTGGCGTTTGCGCCCTTGCTCTTCAACAAAAAAGGTTAAGTTGGCAATCATCAACGAATAAATACTGATACCAAAAACCATGGTAAACACACCCACAATACGACCTGCACCCGTTATTGGCACAATATCGCCGTAACCCACTGTTGTTAGTGTTACAAATGCCCACCAAAGCCCATCCGAAATCTGACCAAACTGTGGATTAGTGGTGTGTTCTAAAAGAAAAACGGTCATACCAAAAACAAAAACAACACCAAAAATCATCGCCATTGCAGCTGGAAAACTTTCTTGCGAAATAATAACAACGCTTAATATTTTCTTGCGATGGCTTCGTAAAAATGCTCCCAAACGCAAAGCTGGCAAAATCCGTATGACCCTTAATGCCGTAAATAGGCGTAACAACGGTGATGCCAACAACACAATCAATGCCAAGTCCAACCAGTTATCTTTCAAATAAGCGTGCCGATCCATAGCAATCAGCCAACGCCACACAAAAAATATAAAGAAGCACCCCAATACCACAGGATCCGCCCAGTCAGGGGCTTCTTCCCATAAAGCAATACCAACAGCAGCAAGGGTTGTAGCAAAAAGCAAAGCATCCAGTACACGCCCAAGCCAGGCATTTTTAGGGGCGGGCATGCTTAGTGTTTTTCTCCAGATTTATGACTAAAATAACTTGCCAATGAAACCATCAAAATTCCTGCACCCATGTATAAGATATTCAAAGGATCATCAAAGGTGACATGTAAAACATTTTTGAAAAATGCCACAATCAAAATCATCAAAATCACTTTGCCCAAACGATCTTTTAAATCATCCAAGCTATTAATCATTAATACGTTGTTAGCATTCTCTGAACTTTGCGCGATTTTGATTTTAGCAATAAACAACTCATACAAACCGAGCGCAAAGATAAGTAATACTGTCGCCAATAAAAAATCATCTACGGCTGTAATCACATGGCTAACCACGATGACATGAAAATCTGCTATCTCCACACCCAAGAAAGTCACTTCAATAAATTGCCATGCCAAATGCAACATATCCATCGCAGACAAAGCAAATAGCAATAGCATGCCTATAATCGATGACCATACCGCAAGCAATACGACATAACGCGAATTCCACAACACTTTTTCAAAAAAATTTTTCATCCCTCACTCCCTCAACCATGTATCCATAAATATAAAAAAACAAACTAGAACAAAACTAAAGTAAGACTAGCAAAAACAACGCCATTATCGCATATTTATCGCAGAAAGCAGTGTTTCTTCATCCACAACCTTGCTATCAACCTTGCAATACAATGATGACTCTTCAAAAATCGCCAATACCTCAACAACACCTTCAACGGCTAAGACTCTAACCTCTAAATTACGTGCTTGCTCTACATTATCCAACTGCACCTGAAATGAGCGCGATGCCAAATAAGGAGGCTGTTGCATGGTCATGGCAATAAAGAGCCATAGGGTGAGCATTGCTGCGACAATCCAAAATACCATGGCATAATTTTGTATCGCTGGGTGATAC
>JALUXZ010000051.1 GCA_027018935.1 Mariprofundaceae bacterium | reverse complement strand
AAAGGCGGCTGTGTTAAATATCAATTCTCAGCACGAAAAACTGTTGCAGTTAATGGGAAAACGGTATCTCAGACTTTATTCCTGAAACCAAAATAAAAGGTGCGGAATGTCGGATAAAATGATTTATTTCGAAAATTAAATGCTTCAATACGAAATTGATTATATTTTTTCATGTATGCGTCCTATCATTGAAGAGCTACCAAATATATTATATTTTAAGCATACTGTAGGACACCTCAAAAAACCTCGAAACTTCACCAAACTTGTGCTTTTCACCCCTAGGGAGATGCTGATTAACTCAATGCATGGTGTCTATGCGCCCAAAATTACCGACACCGGCGTTGGCAAACTTAACAATAGCGGTGCTATGACTCATCTTATTGCGCCTTGCTGTGAGTGAAAATCAACGTCGTTTGACTCGTACGAGGTTTTTCGAGACCCCTATAATGAGAGGCATGCAATAAGATCCATCTCTACTTTCGCCCCCAAAGGCAATGCCGCAACCGCAACCGTTGCACGCGCAGGGCGATGCTCACCCAGCCATTCTGCGTAAATAGCATTCACCAATGGAAAATCTTCCATATCCACCAAAAAGATATTTACCTTTAAAATATCATTTGTAGTTGCACCTGCCTTTTGCAATACAGCAGTAAGGTTCTTTGTCACCTGCCTAGCTTGCGCCTCAACATCATCAGCCACCATCTTGCCAAGTTTGGGATCAAGCCCAATCTGACCTGACGCATATAATATTCCTGCATGGGCCGTTGCCTGGCTATATGGTCCCACTGCCTTAGGAGCAGATTCTGAATGAATGATTTGAATACTCATGTTTTCTTCCCTTTCATTTTACTTTTTGACTTAAATAATGAGCGACGACCTCGGCTAACCATACCACGCAACATATCACCAATACCGCGTGTATAATTTTTCCCCAAACCAACTTGATTTTGACGTTTAACTGTTGCAACACCATCTAAAATTTTCAACGCCTTTAATACAGTTGCTAAATGCTTGCGATCATGGACACCGACAAGAATGCGTAGCACCGTCATTTCACCAGCCCGCTGATCCAATTTCAAATCATCAATATTTGCCTCGGCTTGAGAAATACAACCCGATACCCTTGCCAACATACCACGCCGATTCTCTGCCCGTACTTCAATACCCGTAGGATACAACCGCTTACCAGGCTCCTGCCAGTCCACTTCCAGCCAACGGTAACGCGACAGCGAAGATAACTCCTTACAGTCACGATAATGCAGCTCCATGCCTTTATCCGCAACAACACGTCCCAACACAGAATCACCAGGAATAGGGTAACAGCAATTAGCCCCATACATATAGTTGGCTCGCATACACTTCAACTTAACCTGTGAAACATCATCGTCACCAAGCTGTTTCAGCAACATATCCAATGATATATCACCCCTACCAAGCTTTTCTTGTAAGCTCGCAAGATTGTCACACTCTAATGCCTGCAAAAGCTCTACTGGCGGCTCGCCTATTAGCACTTCATTAAGTATTTCCATACCAACTTGAATGCTTGTTTCACGCTCTTGTCGGCGATAATACTGACGAATTGCTTGCCGCGCTTTGGGTGTTTTAACATACTTCAACCATTGACTGCTAGGCTCTTGATCAGGGCTGGTTAAAATTTCAATTTGGTCGCCATTGTGTAACTTAGCTCGGAAATCCCGCATTTCACCATTAATACGCACACCAATACAATGATGCCCAATATCTGTATGCACAGCATACGCAAAATCTAAAGGACGTGCGCCACGCGGTAAGGCATAAATATCACCATCTCGGCTAAACACATATACTTCCTGTACAAACAAATCGAGGCGGACATTTTCCATCAACTCATTAGGATTTTCGGCTTCCTGCAATAATTCGGTCAACTGACTTAACCATAAGAATTCACGTTGACCATGTGCATCAGTATCACCATCTTTATACATCCAATGCGCAGCCACACCATCTTCGGCATGCCTATGCATGGATTCAGCACGAATTTGCACTTCAATTCGGTGATTTTCAGGTCCAATCACAGACGTATGCAGTGATTGATAACCATTGGGCTTGGGTAAGGCTATATAATCTTTAAAACGCCCAGGCACAGGTCTGTACAAACTATGAATAATACCCAAGGCCTGATAACACGAAGCGGCATCTTTCACAATCAGGCGAAATGCAACGATGTCATAAATCTCTTCAAAATCGATATGTTTGCGCTGCATTTTTTGATGCAGACTATACAGGTGTTTCATCCTGCCCTGCAAAGTCGCTTCCAAACCTTGGCGACTCAATGCTTCTTGCAATAAATTTTCCAAATTCGCTTGCGTTTGCTGTAAAAATTCCAGCTTATCTTTCAACTTACCTTTGACTAACTCATAACCATCGGGATCGATATACGAAAAAGCAATATCTTCCATTTCCTGCTTAATCCAATGAATACCCAAGCGGTGCGCCAATGGCGCATGAATTTGAATGGTTTCTTCTGATACTCTTCGGGCTTTTTCCTTGGACACAAAACCAAGTGTACGCATATTGTGCATGCGATCTGCCAGTTTTACGAGTAAGACACGCAAATCTTTGGCTGTCGCAAGAATCATTTTTCGGAAATTTTCAGCTTGTTTATGTTCAGAAGAATTAAAATGGATTTTACCAATCTTGGTAACACCATCAACCAGTTTGGCAATATCTTCACCAAAGCGCTCTCGAATATCATCAAGGCTGATATGCGTATCTTCTACCGTATCGTGTAATAAGCCTGTTGCAATGGTCGCAACATCTAATTTTAAGCTCGCTAAAATATCCGCCACTGCCAACGGGTGGGTAATATACATTTCACCCGAGCTTCGACGTTGCTCAGCATGGGCTTGTGCAGCAAAAACATAAGCGCGATTAAGCAATTCAATGTCAGATTTTGATGCATAAGCACTAACTTTTTCTGTAATTTCAAAAATACGACTCATAGTGTCTTAATAACTAATCGATACAAAAACAAGGTCGTAATCAGTAGCTTTATTCGAGCCCTTCCTCATCAGCACCTTGCAAACGCAGTTTTTCTTGCTCATTCATATCAAACAATAATTCCCATGAAACATGACCTTCACCCATTTCACGCAATGCTTGAACGGCAGGTTTATGCCCTGCATCATCCAAAAGAAGAGGCAAGCCATTCAAAACTTGGCGAGCACGCTTGGATGCTAAAACAACCATTTCAAAACGGTTAGGGTAATAACGAACACAATCTTCTACAGTCACACGAGCCATAACAAAAACCTCTTTAAGATAAATCTAAAACCAATATTGCCCGAGCATAACAAGACAAAGGCAAATGTCACCTGAATGCTTCCCCAAGACCCGATATTGACATTCGGCACATGTCGCAACCCTTCGATTCGCCTGATATTCTAAGAAATCACTCATCACCAGTGAGGTGACTACATGATTCTTTGAAATACCATACAAAGCAAATAATTAGAGTTCCCTCAGAAACCCAGTTTTTCATTTATGCGAAAATTGACCATTTATAGCCCATATCCCCCTTCCAACTATTTAAAATCCTCTGGTGTTTGATGTGATACTCTTGGATCCATA
>JALUXZ010000050.1 GCA_027018935.1 Mariprofundaceae bacterium | reverse complement strand
GTGATAACATCTCTATGGATGTTGAATTGATTACACCAATCGCAATGGATAAAGAGCTGCGTTTCGCTATCCGCGAAGGTGGTCGTACGGTCGGCGCTGGCGTCGTTACCGAAATTAGCGAGTAAAGGGAGCATTAAGTGGCAGCTCAAAGTATTCGAATTCGCCTGAAGGCTTTTGATCATCGTATCTTGGACAAAAGTGCCGAAGATATTGTTGCAACAGCAAAGCGTACAGGCGCGGAAGTTCGTGGTCCTATTCCGATCCCGACACGTATCCGTAAATTTTGCGTGATTCGTTCACCGCATAAATATAAATCATCACGTGAGCAATTTGAGATTCGTACTCATAAACGCTTACTTGATATTGACAAACCAACGCCGCAGACAGTAGATGCTTTGATGAAGCTAAACCTGCCTTCTGGTGTTGATGTCGAAATCAAGCTTTAAGGGAGGCTATCATGAGTGGATTGATCGCCCGTAAAGCGGGTATGACACAGATTTTTACTGAAGATGGTTCGGCTTTGGCTGTAACTGTTTTGAATGTTGAAACATGTAAAGTAATTGCGCGTCGCACATCTGATAAAGATGGTTATGATGCAATTCAAGTTGGTTATGGCACTGCGAAAAAGGCTGAAAGCCGTGCAGTACAGGGTCATTATGCCAAACAAGGTCAAGAAGTAATGCGTAGTTTGAAAGAATTTCGTATTGCATCTGATGCTAGTTATGAACTGGGTCAAGAGTTGAACTCTTCTTTGTTTGCAGTGGGTCAGAAAATTGATGTTGCAGGCACATCGAAAGGTCATGGTTTTGCTGGTGTTATGAAACGCTATGACTTTGCTGGTGGTCGTGCAACGCATGGTGCTGAGAAAGTTCATCGTCAGATGGGTTCTACAGGTCAGTGTCAATGGCCAGGGCGTGTATTCCCAGGTAAGAAAATGCCAGGTCATTACGGTAATGTGCGTAAAACTGTGCAGAATTTAGAAATCGTTCGTATTGATGAAGATCAAAACCGTATTCTTGTGAAGGGTGCTGTGCCCGGTGCTAAGAATGGTTTGTTAGAGCTTCGTCCAGCGGTTAAGGGAGCATAAGATGGCAGAGATCAATATCGTTGATCAGGCCAACAAAGTGGTCGGTACACGTGAGCTTAATGCTGGTGTATTTGATGTTGAAACGGATAGTGGTTTTGTTCACCGTGTATATGCAGCTTTGGCTAGTGCGCAGCGTGCAGGTACAAGTGCTTCAAAAACTGTAGCAATGGTTTCTGGTGGTGGTCGTAAACCTTGGAAGCAAAAAGGAACAGGTCGGGCTCGTCAGGGTTCAACGCGTTCTGCGCAATGGCGTCATGGTGGTGTTGCACATGGTCCAAATGCCAATACAAGTTTTGCTACCCGTATCAATCGCAAAGAGCGTCGTAAAGCATTGTGCATGGTCCTTTCCGATGCAGTGCGTGAAGGTCGCTTGGTTGTTTTGAATAAATTGGAATTGCCTGAAGTGAAGACGAAAGCATTCATCTCTATTGCTGATGCATTGTCTATTTCATCTGGTTTGTATGTACTGGGTGCTGCAAACAATGAAATTGAGCTTTCAGCTCGTAATATTCCACATACCAAGATTATTTTTGATGGTCAGCTTACGATTCATGATTTATTAAAATTTGATCGTATTGTCGTGACTGAAGAAGCCTTGGCTAAAATTGAAGGAGGTCTGGCATGAGTGCAACATATAAGCATATGAACACACTTCGTCAGCCTGTTATTACTGAGAAGAGCTATATTGCACGTGCTGCATCCAATCAATATGTGTTCCGTGTTGCAACGGATGCGAGTAAGGTGGATGTAAAAGCTGCAGTTGAAGCAATCTTTGAAGTGCAAGTTGAAAAAGTTCAGGTGATTAATGTGCCCGGTAAAGAAAAGCGCCGTGGCGCACATGTTGGTCGTCGTCCAGGCTATCGTAAGGCTGTAGTTCGCTTGGTTGAGGGTCAGTCAATTGATCCGGAAGAAGAGGCGTAAACCATGGCATTGAAAGCTTTAAAACCAACTACCAATGGTAACCGTGGCCGTGTAGCGGCTGTAAACCCTGATTTGTACAAGGGAAAACCTGAAGCGTCTTTGACTGAAGGTTTGAAGAAAAGTGGCGGCCGTAACAATAACGGTCGCATTACATCGCGTCATCGTGGTGGTGGACACAAGCGTCTATATCGCATGATTGATTTCAAGCGTGACAATCACGGCGTAGAAGGTAAGGTGTCGCGCATTGAGTATGATCCGAACCGTACTTCGTACATTGCTTTGGTTATATTCTCTAATGGTGACAAGCGTTATATCGTTGCTCCACAAGGACTTCGTATTGGCGATTCAATCATGTCGGGTCCTGATGCTGAGATTCGTCCTGGCAATGCCTTGCCTTTATCAAGCATTCGTGTTGGTACTATGCTGCACAATGTTGAAATGAAGCCTGAAAAGGGCGCTCAATTGGCACGTAGTGCTGGTGTTGGCGTTCAGTTGATGGGTAAAGAAGGCTCTAAAGCCATTTTGAAATTGCCATCTGGTGAGTTCCGTCGTGTTGATATTCGCTGTATGGCAAGTATTGGCGTAGTTGGTAATTCAGATCACTCAAACCGTAAGGTTGGTAAAGCTGGTCGTTCGCGCTGGTTGGGTATTCGTCCACATGTTCGTGGTGTTGCCATGAATCCAGTCGATCACCCGCATGGTGGTGGTGAAGGACGTACAGCAGGTGGTCGTCATCCGGTAACACCTTGGGGTGTACCAACGAAGGGTCATAAGACTCGTCACAAGAACAAGGCTTCGAATCGTGATATTATTCGTCGCCGTAACCAGAAGTGAGGTAAGGCATGGCGCGTTCCTTAAAGAAGGGTCCATACATTGAGGCCTCTTTGCAGAAGAAAGTTGATGCAGTTGTTGGTAGCGAAAAGAAGAGTGTGATTAAGACTTGGTCTCGTCGCTCTACGATTGCTCCAGATTTTGTAGGCTTGAACTTTGCTGTTCATAACGGCAATAAATTCATTCCTGTTTTCGTGACTGAAAACATGGTGGGTCATAAGCTTGGTGAATTTTCTCCAACCCGTACCTTTTATGGTCACGGTGCGGATAAAAAGGCCAGGAGGTAGGTTAGAATGAGCGAAGAAGTACGTGCGCTTCATAAAGATGCGCAAATTAGTGCCCAGAAAGCCCGTTTGATGGCAGATGCTATCCGTGGTTTGTCTGTTGACCGTGCCTTGGCTGTTTTGATGTTGTCGCCTAAGAAATCAGCACGTTTGTTTGAAAAAGTGTTGAAGTCAGCAGTTGCGAATGCCGAGCAAAATAATGGTTTGGATGTTGATAGCCTGTTTGTATCTACGACTAGAGTAGATGAAGGTGCAACATTGAAGCGTTTCCGTCCGAAAGGAATGGGGCGTATGCGTAAGCGTTTCCATCGTCGTAGTCACATTACTGTGGCTGTGTCTGAACGCGGATAAAGGGGTTATTCATGGGTCAGAAAGTTAATCCAATTGGTTTCCGTGTTGGTGTTACACGCGGTTGGGAATCAGTTTGGTATGCAGATAAGAATTTTGGTGAGCAGCTTCGCGAAGATATTAAACTTCGTAAGTTTGTTAAAGCTCGTCTAAAACATGCGCATGTTTCACGCATTTTTATTGAACGTCCTGCTGGCAAAATCAAGGTAACCATTCATACGGCTCGCCCTGGTGTTGTGATCGGTAAGAAAGGTTCTGAAATCGATGCATTGCGCAAATCGCTTTTTGCTGAATTTGGTCAAGAAGTGCAAGTGTATATTGTTGAAGTTCGTCGTGCAGAAGCGGAAGCTCAGTTGGTGGCTGAAAATATTGCTATGCAGCTTGAGCGTCGTGTGGCTTTCCGTCGTGCGATGAAGCGTGCTGTGCAAGGTGCATTGCGCATGGGCGCAAAGGGTGTTCGTATTAACTGTTCAGGTCGTTTGGGCGGTGCAGATATTGCGCGTATGGAATGGTATCGTGAAGGTCGTGTGCCTTTGCATACATTGCGTGCAGATATTGATTATGGTTTTACAGAAGCGAAAACCACATATGGAATTATTGGCGTGAAAGTTTGGGTGTTTAACGGCGAAAAGCTGGGCGATACCGAAGCTGAAAACGTATAAGCGGGGTTAGTGAGTCATGTTACAACCGAAAAAGATTCGCTGGCGCAAGCATCATAAAGAGTTGCAGCGCATTCGTGGTAAAGCGACACGTGGTTCTTCATTGAACTTTGGTGATATTGCATTGAAGGCAATGGAGCCTGGTCGTATTACTGCACGTCAGATTGAAGCTGCTCGTATTACGATGACGCGTCATATTAAACGTCAAGGTCGTGTTTGGATTCGCATGTTTCCAGATCTTCCTGTATCAAAGAAGCCTGCCGAAGTCCGTATGGGTAAAGGTAAGGGTTCTCCAGAATACTGGGTTGCAGCAGTTCGTGCAGGTCGTATTTTGTATGAAATGAACGGTGTTGATGAGAAAATTGCGCGTGAAGCACTTGAGCGCGCAGCGGCAAAATTGCCAATCCGCACTAAGATTGTGACGCGTGGAGTTGGACGATGAAAACTGTTGAACTACGTAAATTATCTGATGCTGAATTGAAAGAGCGTATGGATGACTTGGCTGCAGAGCATATGAAATTGCGCTTTCAAAGAGCTACGATGCAGTTGACTAACTCTGCAAGAATTGGTTCAGTGCGCAAAGAAGTAGCGCGTATCCAGACTATTCTGGCTCAGCGTTAAGGGGATAGAAGAGAAATGTCCGAAGTTAAGAGCAATAAGCGTACGCTGCAAGGCGTTGTTGTAAGCAACAAAGGTGAAAAGACTGTTGTTGTCCAAGTGGAACGTAAATTTTTGCATGAGCGTTATCGCAAAACAATTCGTTCACATAAAAAATATATGGCTCATGATGCGGAAAACACCTGTAATGTTGGTGATACCGTTCGTATCGTTGAATCTCGTCCGATCTCCAAGAACAAGTGCTGGGTGATGGAAGAAGTTCTTCGTCGCACTGAACAGCTGTAAGCGGGGTTTGAGAAATGATTCAGACTGAAACAGTATTAAATGTTGCCGATAACTCTGGTGCGCGTCGTGTGAAGTGCATTAAAGTTTTGGGTGGTTCTAAACGCCGCTATGCCAGTGTTGGTGATGTGATTGTTGTAGCTGTGAAAGAAGCTGCACCTGGTGGTAAAGTGAAGAAAGGTGAAGTTCAGCAGGCTGTAGTTGTACGTGTGGCTAAAGAATTTCGTCGTCAAGACGGTAGTTCTATTCGTTTTGATGAAAATGCGGCTGTTTTGCTATCCAAGCAAGGTGAGCCAATGGGAACACGTATTTTTGGCCCTGTGACGCGTGAATTGCGCAGTAAGGGTTATATGAAAATTATCTCCCTAGCTCCAGAAGTTCTGTAGTTAGGAGTGTGAGGAAATGATGACGACTCAGATAAAGTCTCGTATCCATCGCGATGATGAAGTGTTGGTTATCGCAGGTCGCGATAAAGGTGCGCGTGGCAAAGTAATTCGTGTAATATCTTCGGATAACCGTGTGTTGGTTTCCAAAGTAAACATGGTGAAACGTCATACCCGTCAAACACAGCAAACAAGCGGTGGTATTATTGAAAAAGAAGCGCCAATCGCGCTTTCTAATGTTCAGTTTTTCTGTCCGAAATGTAAAACTGGTGTTCGTTTGGGCATGAAGACATTGGACGATGGGCGTAAGGTCCGTAACTGCCGTAAATGCGGCGAAGTTTTGGATCAGTAGGAGTATAGGTGATGGCTCGTCTTAAAGAAGACTATAAATCGCGCGTGGCACCTGCTTTGAAAGAGCAGTTTGGATATAAAAATCCAATGCAAATACCACAAGTGACTAAAATTATTGTGAATATGGGTGTGGGTGAAGCTGCAACCAATTCAAAATTGATGGAAGGTGCATTGTCAGATATGGCAGCGATTACTGGTCAAAAACCAGTAACCACACGTGCACGTAAATCTATCTCGAACTTCAAACTGCGTGACGGCATGCCTGTTGGCTGTCGTGTGACGTTGCGTGGAGAGCAGATGTGGGAGTTCTTGGATCGTTTGATCAATGTAACTTTACCTCGCATTCGCGATTTTCGCGGTGTATCTCCGAAAGCATTTGATGGTCGAGGAAACTATACCTTGGGTCTTAAGGAACAGATTATCTTTCCTGAGATTGATTATGATAAGGTAGATAAAATTCGTGGTATGGATATTACTATCGTTACCACTGCGAATACCAATGATGAAGGACGCGCGTTGCTTAAAGAATTTAGCATGCCGTTCCGAAAGAATTAAGGGGCAGATATGGCTACAAAAGCTCTAATTGCGAAATGCAATCGCAAACCAAAATTTAAAGTACGTGCTTACACACGTTGTCAGTTATGTGGTCGTCCACATTCTGTATATCGCAAGTTCGGCATGTGCCGTATTTGCTTACGTAAACATGCCTCTGCGGGTGAAATCCCAGGCATGGTTAAATCCAGCTGGTAAGGCGATAGGAGATTCCATTATGATGACAGATCGTATCGCTGATATGTTGACGCGTATTCGTAACGCACAACAAGTAGGCATAGAAAAAATTGAACTTCCAGCGAGTAATACTTTGCTATCTATGGCAGAGATTCTTCGTGAAGAAGGTTATATTGCAGCTGCTAAGGCTTATAACTTTAAGGGTCACCGCTATTTGCGTTTGACGCTTCGTTATGATGATGAAGGCGCGGCAGTGATTCACGAAATTAAACGTGTATCCAAGCCTGGTCGTCGTGTTTATAGCAATGCGGATGAATTACCACGTGTACGTAGTGGTTATGGTGTCGCTGTAGTAAGTACTTCAAAAGGTATTATGACAGATAAAAAGGCTCGTGCAGAACACGTCGGTGGCGAAGTTCTTTGCACAGTATTTTAAGGTAGGTTTAAGATGTCTCGAGTCGGTAAACAACCTGTTGCGATCCCAGCAGGGGTTGAAGTTAAAATTGCAGCGGATGCTATAACAGTTAAAGGTGCTAAAGGTACATTAAGCTCTCCTTTGTTTGATGGTTTGGCTGCAACGCAGGAAGATAATCAGATTCAAATTACTTGTGCGGATGTTTCAAACAAGAAAATGAATGGTAACTTTGGTTTGTCTCGCGCACTTTTGGCAAACAATGTTATGGGTGTTAGCAAAGGTTTTGAAAAAGTTTTAGAATTGCGTGGTGTTGGTTATCGTGCACAGGCTCAAGGTCAAAAATTGAACTTGTCGCTTGGTTTTTCACATCCTGTGGTATATGAAGTGCCAACTGGCGTTACGGCAACAGTTGATAAAAGCAATATCACAATCAGTGGTTTTGATAAACAGAAGGTTGGACAGGTAGCTGCGGAAATTCGCGCTTATCGTCCGCCAGAGCCTTATAAAGGTAAGGGTGTTCGTTATGTTGGTGAACACGTTGCTATGAAAGAAGGTAAAAAGGCTTAATAAGCCTTATCGGATTAGGAGATTAGTAGCATGTCTGCAAAGCGCTATGAAAATAATGCTGCGATTCGTCGCTCACGCCGTGTTCGTTCACGTGTTAAGGCCTCTGGCCGTTTGCGTTTGAGTGTGTTTCGTTCAGCTCGTCACATTTATGCTCAAGTTATTGATGATGCTGCGGGTAAAACCTTGGTATCAGCATCAAGTCTTGATAAAGAGATTGAAAATGGTGGCAACGCCACTGGCGCAGAAAGCGTTGGTAAGTTGTTGGCAGAACGTGCGGTTAAAGCTGGCTTAGAAGTAGTTGCTTTTGATCGTGGTTCTTACCCTTACCATGGCCGTGTAAAATCATTGGCTGAAGGCGCTCGCGCTGCTGGCTTGAAGTTTTAGGAGATTTGGATGATTAATGCTGATGAATTAGAGCTGACTGAAAAGCTCGTAGATATTAACCGTATCGCCAAAACAACTTCAGGCGGTCGCCGCATGAGTTTTTCTGCGTTGATGATTGTCGGTGATGGTGCTGGTCATGTTGGTTTTGGTCATGCTAAAGCCAAAGAAGTGCCAGAAGCTATTCGTAAGGCTTGTGATATTGCAAAGAAATCAATGATTTATGTGCCTCTTAAAGATGGCACGATTCATTATCAAGTGACTGGTATTCAGGATGCTTCGCGTGTTTTGTTAAAGCCTTGTACTGAAGGTACGGGCGTTATTGCCGGATCGGTTGTTCGTGCGGTTGTTGAAGCAGCAGGCATTCGCGATATTTTGACTAAAAGTCAAGGTTCACGTAATAATATTAACGTTGTTCGTGCAACATTTAATGGTTTGAAGTCACTTGAAAGCCCTGAGCAAATCTCTGCTCGTCGCGGCAAGTCTTAAGCTGCAATAGATAACAGGAGCGAGTCATGGCTAAGAAAAAAACTATTCGTGTGCGCCAAGTAAAGAGCGGCATTGGATATTCTAAAGATCAAAGAGCTACTTTGGTAGGTTTGGGTCTTCGTCGTATGCACCAGACTGTTGAGTTGGAAGATACTCCTTCAGTGCGCGGCATGGTTAATAAAATCAACCACCTTCTTGTGGTTGAGTCCGCTGAATAAGCGTAGGGGAAGAGTTATGAAGCTAAACACACTCCAATCAGATGCTGGTTCTCGCAAGACACGTAAACGTAAAGGTCAAGGTATTGCTACAGGCAATGGTAAGACTGCTGGTCGTGGACATAAAGGACAGAAGTCTCGTTCTGGCGGCAGCGTAAGACGTGGTTTTGAAGGTGGTCAAATGCCTTTGATTCAACGTTTGCCAAAGCGTGGTTTTACACCGATGAACAAAAAAGTTTTTCAATTGGTTAATGTCGGTCAGTTAAGTGCTTTTGAAGCTGGAACTGCTTTGGATGCGGCTGCATTGTTTGCAGCGGGCTTGATTCGTAATGCGGTTGATCCGATTAAATTGTTGGCGACAGGTGATGTGGCTGTAAAGCTTGAAATAAACGTTGCATCAGCATCAGCATCGGCAATTGCTAAAATTGAAGCCGCTGGTGGTTCAGTGAAGTTGGCAGAGGCTTAATACGATGCAAAACGCACCATCTATGGGCGGTCTGGGAAACATCGGGCAAATCCCTGAGTTAAAAAATAGAATCTTATTTACCTTTGGCGTATTGATTATTTATCGCTTGGGTGCGCATATTCCTGTACCTGGCATTGATGCGCAGGTATTGGCGCAATTTTTTAATCAGGCGCAAGGTAGCTTGCTTGGTCTGTTTGATATGTTCTCTGGTGGTGCGCTATCACGTTTAACGGTCTTTGCCTTGGGTATTATGCCCTATATCTCGGCAGCGATTATTATTCAGTTGATGACAGTAGTATCTCCAAAATTGGAACAATTGAAGAAAGAAGGTGAATCGGGTCGTCGTAAAATAACCCAATACACACGCTACGGAACACTGGTTCTGGCAATCTTTCAGTCGATTGGTATGTCGATTGGTTTGGAAACATTCTCTGTGAATGGTCAGGGTGTGGTTGTTGAGCCTGGTTTGGATTTTAGAATCATTACAGTGATTACTTTGGTTAGTGGTACAATGTTTTTGATGTGGTTGGGTGAGCAAATTACTGAACGCGGCATTGGCAATGGTATTTCATTGATTATTTTCTCTGCTATTGTGGCTGGTTTACCTGCAGCAATTGGTGGAACTTTAGAATTGGCTCGCACAGGTGAGTATTCAGCCCTTACAGTATTGGGTCTGTTTGCGATGGCGATTGCTGTAACGGCTGTTGTGGTTTGGTTCGAACGAGCCCAGCGCCGCATTGCAATTCAATATGCCAAGCGCCAAGTTGGTAATAAGATGTATGGTGGACAGTCATCTTTCTTGCCATTGAAAGTGAATACAGCGGGTGTAATCCCACCTATTTTTGCTTCAAGCTTGATTTTATTGCCTGCGACATTTGCGCAGTTTACAAAGGGTGTAGAAGGTTTTGAATGGTTGTCTGATATGTCGGCAATTTTATCGCCAGGTGCATGGCTGTATATGCTTTTGTTTACTGGATTGATTGTGTTTTTCTGCTTTTTTTATACAGCGATTGTCTTTAACCCTAAGGATACTGCCGATAATTTGAAGAAGAATGGTGGTTTTATCCCTGGTATTAAACCAGGGCAAAGAACTGCGGAATATGTTGATAAGGTTTTGACTCGTATCACGGTTGTCGGGGCGGCTTATGTTGCAGCGGTTTGTTTGCTGCCACAGTATTTGATTAGCGTTTTGTCTGTGCCGTTTTATTTTGGTGGTACGAGCTTGTTGATTATCGTGGTGGTTAGTATGGACACCATGACACAAATTCAGTCGCATTTGATGTCCCATCAGTATGAGGGTTTGATGAAGCAGGCTCGCTTGAAAACCAAACGTTAAAATGAATGTTATTTTGTTTGGACCACCTGGTGTGGGGAAAGGTACGCAGGGTGTACAGCTATCTGAAAAACTCGGTATTATTCAAATTGCCATGGGTGATTTGTTGCGAGCCGCAGTGAAAGAAGGTACTGATCTTGGTGTAAAGGCAAAATCATTCATGGATGCGGGTAAACTTGTTCCTGATGATGTTGTTATTGGCATGATTGAAGCGCGTATTACTGCGGATGATGCCGAAGCAGGTTTTTTGCTGGATGGTTTCCCAAGAAATGTTTCACAAGCAGAAGCTTTAGCGGCGATGTTGGACACGCATGGTCTGAAAATCGAACGTGTTGTGTTTATGGATGCCCCAGAATCAATGCTTTTAGAGCGTTTGTCAGGACGTTTAATTTGTAGGGCTTGCGGTTTTGGATTTCATAGGCATTATTCGCCGCCCCGTGAAGAGGGCTGTTGCGATAAATGCTCTGGCGAGCTTTACCAGCGCGACGATGATCGGGAAGAAGTGATTGCACAACGTTTGGGTGTGTATCAAGAGCAAACACAACCGTTACTTGATTTTTATTCAGGTTCGGATGGTTTCTTTAAGATTGATGCAGCTGGCGAAGTGGTAGATGTTTATAAAGAATTAGAAAAAGTAGTTCAGGGCTAAGGTTAAAAATGGCGAAAGAAGATATTATTGAAATGCAGGGTGAAGTTGTTGAAAAGCTTCCCAATGCGATGTTCAAGGTTCGCTTAGAAAATAGTCATGAGTTGCTATGTACAATTTCTGGAAAGATGCGGAAGTATTATATTCGTATCCTTCCTGGTGATAAAGTTACAGTGGAGATTTCTCCCTATGACTTAAGTCGTGGTCGCATTAGCTACCGCGCAAAATGATAAACCGACGGGGGAATGAGCTGTGAAAGTTCGTGCGTCAGTAAAAAAAATGTGCAGTAAATGCCAAGTGATTCGCCGCAAGGGAATTATTCGTGTTATCTGTGAAAATCCACGTCACAAGCAGCGTCAAGGCTGATGTGTCGTTTGGTAGTTAGGTAGGAGGCTCAAGTGGCTCGTATTTCAGGTGTTAATATTCCGACGCAGAAGCGTGTGGAAGTTGCATTAACATATATCTTTGGCATTGGCCTAAGCAGCTCCAAGAATATTCTTGCAGAAGCTAAAGTGAATCCAGAGACACGTGTAAAAGATTTAAGTGAATCTGATGTGAATACTATTCGTAATATCATTGATACCGATGCATATACCGTTGAAGGTGATTTGCGTCGTGAAGTGAGTATGAATATTAAGCGATTAACTGACTTGGGTTGTTATCGCGGTATTCGTCATCGTAAAGGTTTGCCTTTGCGCGGACAGAAGACCAAGACCAATGCGCGTACGCGTAAAGGTCCACGTCGTGCCATCGCTGGCAAGAAGAAGTAGAGGCTGAGGGATTATAATGGCTGCACCAAAAACTACTAAGAAGCGCGGGCGCAAGAATATTGCGAACGCTGTGGCACACATTAAAGCTTCTTTTAACAACACAATTATTACATTTACCGATGAATCAGGTAATGCGATTAGCTGGGCAACCAGTGGCGCGGCTGGATTTAAAGGTTCTCGTAAAAGCACCCCGTTTGCTGCACAGGTAGCTGCTGAAGAAGCTGCTCGTAAAGCAATGGATCATGGTGTTAAAAACGTATCAGTGCTGATTAAAGGGCCAGGTTCAGGACGCGAATCTGCATTACGCGCAATTGCTGCAGTAGGTTTGAATGTAACTGCAATTCGTGATGTTACCCCAATTCCGCATAATGGTTGTCGCCCTCCGAAGCGACGCCGGGTTTAGGAGTTTAGAAAATGGCTCGTTATTTAGATGCCAAATGTCGTTTGTGTCGTCGTGAAGGCGAAAAGCTACATTTAAAAGGCGGCAAATGCTATTCAGATAAATGCCCGATTGAACGTCGTCCGTACCCTCCTGGTATGCACGGTCAAGGTCGTCGCGTAAAAGTATCTGACTATGGTGTTCAGTTGCGTGAGAAGCAAAAAGTTAAGCGTATTTATGGCTTGCAAGAAAAGCAATTTCGTCGTTACTTTAAAGTTGCAGATAATATGTCTGGTATTACAGGTTTGAACTTGTTGCAATTGTTAGAGTCTCGTTTGGACAACGTGGTTTATCGTATGGGCTTGGCTGCATCTCGCACCGAAGCGCGTCAGATTGTTCGTCACAAATTGGTTAAGGTAAATGGAAACATTTTGAATGTTCCTTCTTACCGTGTTCGTGCTGGTGAAAGCATTGCTGTTGTTGATGATGCCAAAGAGCATTTGCGTGTGAAAGCGGCGGCTGAAGATGCTGGTCAGCGTGGTTTGCCTGAATGGTTGGATATGGATTTAACAACCTTGCAAGGCGTTTTCCGCGAATTGCCTGCACGCGATCAATTGGATCCGAATATTCGTGAACAATTGATTGTTGAATTATATTCTAAGTAATTAGTGAGGTTGATGTTATGGCTTTGATTAAACCACGTTCAATTTCGCTGAGTGAAATTGTAGCAGGACGTTCGGCTAAGATCGTATTTGAACCGTTGGAACGCGGCTATGGCACTACGCTTGGTAATAGTTTGCGTCGTATGCTTTTGTCATCATTGCCTGGTGTGGCAGTGACTTCGGTTTGTTTTGACGGTATTACGCACGAATTTGATAGCATTAAGGGTGTTCGTGAAGATGTGATGGATATCATGTTGACCATGAAAGAACTTGATCTTGCTATGGATGATGATGAGTCCATGACATTCTCTTTAAATGTTAAAGGTCCGATGGCTGTGACGGCAGCTGATATTGAATGTCCAACAGGTTTACGTGTTTTAAACCCTGAACTTGTTTTGGCACATTTGAATGATGATGGTGTGTTGAAATTGGAAGCGATTGTTGAGAAAGGTCTTGGTTATGATCCTGCTCAAGAACGTGCTGAAGATGATCGCCCTGTAGGATTTTTGATGTTAGACGCATCTTATTCACCAGTGCGCCGTGTAGCCACACGTGTTGAAAATGCACGTGTTAGTCAAAAAACCAACTATGATAAGCTGATTATTGAAATTGATACCAATGGTTCAATTACACCTGAAGCTGCCATTGGTGAAGCTGCTAAAATCATTCAAGACCAGCTTGTTGTGTTCTCTGATTTCACGGCTTTGGAAGTTGAAACTTGTGAAGATGAAGCTGATGAAGGCATTGAAAATGTCTTGGCACAACCAATTGATCATTTGGACTTATCTGTTCGCTCGATGAATTGTTTGAAAAGTGATGATATTTTCCGCGTCGGAGATTTGGTTCTTCGTAGTGAGCAAGAAATGTTGCGTACACCAAACTTTGGTCGCAAATCCTTGAATGAAATCAAGGAAGTATTGGAAAACATGGGTCTTGGTCTAGGCATGCAGTTGGAAAACTGGCCGCCACAAGATGACGATGAAGCTGCTGAAGCTTAATCGTTGACTGCTAAGAGATTTAAGAGGAATTACCGATGAGACATCGTAAACATCACGGCGGATTAAATCGCCCAACTGGTCACCGTCGCGCTTTGCTTGCCAACTTGGCAACTGCATTGATTACACATGGCCGTATTGAAACAACAGAGCCTAAGGCACGTGCTATGCGTCCTTATGTTGAGAAGTTGATTACTTTGGCTAAGAAAGGCGATTTGCATTCACGTCGTCAAGCTTTGGCTAAATTACGTCATCGTCCGATTGTGGATCGTTTGTTTGATGATATTGCAAAAGCATCTTCCGAGCGTTGTGGTGGTTATACACGCATGGTCAAAACAGGCTTCCGAAATGGCGATGCTGCACCAATGGCTGTTATTGAATTGGTTGATAAACCCGCTGTATCAGAAGTTTCTGAAGAGTCTGCTGAATCTTAAATAGCATTATGAAGTAATTTTAAAAGGGTCGCACATTGTGTGACCCTTTTTTCGTTTTAAAGTACGGTGTGGTGCAGCAATGCGTTGTTAGGTAGTGCTCATGAGCCGTTGAATCTGTGCATCTAAGTTTTCTAAATTGAATGGTTTTCTGATAAAAACATGTGGGTAATCAGAGCTTTTGTCTGCCACTTCTTGGTAGCCAGTCATAACGATAAACTTTATTTCCTTATGGGCTTTTGAAATCTTCTCCATTAGTTGATAACCGCTTATTTCCGGCATTTTAACATCTGTAATGATAATGTTTGGGGGAGTATAATGATTGCTATTTGCATACTCGCAATAGCTGGATGGACAGGAAAATGTTGCTACTGGTCGTTTGAGCAATTCCATAATATCAGTAAGCATGGAAAGGATGTGTAAATCGTCATCAATAATATGAATCATGACGGAAAAATAGGCTGGGAATATTACGCTGTATATAGCATAAATATGCTATATTAAAGCTTACTGCTGTAAGTGAGTCCTTTTCAATGCGGCAAGCAGGAAAATAAACGGCAAGCTGAATGGCGACGGAAGTCGCGTTCCCCCTACCCCAACGAATGAATAACAAAATGCAGTATTTATGCATTTTGTTATTTAAGAATTACTATAATGCTTTTGGTTTCAACGCATAAGTATTTGTAATGCTTCTCCTGGGTTTGTTTGACGCATCAGTGATTCGCCAATCAAAAAGCCGTAAATATTGGCTTTATTCATCAGGTTTATGTCATCTGGAGTGAAAATGCCTGATTCAGTAATAATGATACGTTCAGAGCTTATTTGAGCCTGTAAATCGAGTGTGGTTTGTAGGGATGTTTCAAAAGTGTGCAGGTTGCGGTTGTTGATGCCCATCAAAGCGGTGTTTAAATCCATGGCGCGCTCCAATTCGCTAGCATTATGTACTTCAGGAAGTACGGAGAGCCCCAACTCATTTGCTGCGGCATTGAGTTCGTGTGCTAAGCCATCATCGATCATGGCAAGGATAATAAGAATACAATCTGCACCCATGGCGCGAGCTTCAGCAATTTGATACGGGTCAACGATAAAATCTTTGCGTAAGATAGGGATACTTACAGCTTTGCGAATATCGCGAACATAATCATCGGCACCTTGAAAATATTTCACATCGGTAAGCACAGATAGGCATGCTGCACCACCTTCTTCATAGGATGTTGCAATGCTTACAGGGTCAAAATCTTCACGGATAATACCTTTGGATGGCGAAGCTTTTTTCACTTCGGCAATCACTGCATTTTCCTGCTTCTGAATTTTTGTACGTAGAGCCTCTGAGAAATTCAGCGGGTTATAACCTTTGGCTTGTTTTAAAATATCGGCTTCAGATACTCTTTGTTTACACTGCTTAACCCATTGACGTTTGTAAGCGGCAATTTCATTGAGAATGGAACTCATGTTGAAGCCCCTTGCGTAAACGCTACTAAAGCATTCAACGTGTCCTTTACTTTTCCTGAATCAATAGCTTCAGCAGCCATACAAAGCCCATCTGCAATGCCATCGACTCTACCAGCGACCCAAAGAGCTGCGGCGGTATTGAGAAGCACAATATCCCTTCCTGCGCCTTGGCTTCCAGCAAAGATATGGCGCAAAATTTCTGCATTGGTTGCGGCATCATCGCCTTCGAGTGCTTTGGCAGTGGCAAACGGCATGCCAAAGGCCTCAGGATCAATTTCAAACGCCATAGGTGGGCGACCTTGCTCTACCCATAGTGCATCAGTGATGTTTGTGGTGGTGATTTCATCCAAGCCATCACGACCATGCACAATCAGTGCGCGTTTAATGCCAAGTGATTGTAGCGCACCAGCAACCAAAGGCATTTTATCTTTGCTAAATACACCAAGAATTTGGTAATCCGCAGATGCAGGGTTGGTTAATGGACCCAGCAGATTAAAAATTGTACGTACACCCATTTCTTTGCGGGTAGGTCCTGCATATTTCATGGCGGGATGATGGTTGGGGGCGAATAAAAATCCGATACCTACTTTATCAATACACTCGGCGACTTTTTCAGGTGAGATATTTAAGTTCACGCCTAATGCTTCAAGCACATCGGCAGCCCCAGACTTGGACGACATGGCTCGATTACCATGCTTGGCAACAGGTACACCACATGCCGCTGTAACCAGAGCAACCGCAGTGGAGATATTAAATGTTTTGGCTCCATCACCACCCGTGCCACAAGTATCAAGTAGCCCTGTGGATTTGGGGTGGATATGAGTAGCCGCAGCGCGCATGGCTTTGGCAGCACCTGAAACGATGTCGATGCTTTCACCGCGAATGGAAATACCCATTAAGATGGCAGAAATTTGTGCTGAAGTAGCCTCACCAGCCATGATGCTAGTGAACACTTCCTCACTAACTTCTTGATTAAGAGGCTTGTTGCTTTGTAATTGTTTAATAGCAGATAAAATGATGTTACTCATGCCGAGACCTCAAGAAAATTCTTTAACATTTGATGACCATGCTCGGTTAAAATGGATTCAGGATGAAATTGTACGCCAAAGGTTGGATGTTCTTTATGACGTAAACCCATTAGCTCACCTTCGGCTGTCCATGCAGTACGTACAAGACAATTAGGCAGTGGCTCATCCACAATTAAAGAATGATAACGCGTGGCTGTAAACGGTGTTGGTAAGCCAGCAAAGATGCCTTGTTGATCATGCTCAATAGGACTGGTTTTGCCATGCATCAAACGCGGTGCGCGGATTACCGAACCGCCAAAGACTTGTGCCATAGACTGGTGACCCAAACAAACACCAAAAATCGGCAGCTTGCCTGAAAAATGACGAATTACGTCCATCGAAATACCAGCTTCATCAGGTGTGCAAGGCCCTGGTGAAATGAGAATGCGTGCAGGAGCAAGTTCGCTGATTTCATCAATGCTGATTTGGTCATTGCGATAAATGAATGGGGTTTCGCCCAGTTCGCCTAAATATTGCACCAAGTTGAATGTAAATGAGTCGTAGTTATCAATAACGAGGATGCTCATGATGCTTGTCCTTTGTCTTTTTTGCTTTGCTTTTGGTGCTGAGCTTGCGCAAGTGCCACAGAACGAAACATCGCCGTTGCCTTATTGACACACTCTTGGTGTTCGTTGGCAGGAATGGAGTCTGCCACCACACCCGCTCCAGCTTGCACATAAATGGTGTTATCTTGAATCACAGCGGTACGAATAATAATAGCAGTATCCATATCTTCACCACCAAAAGAAATATGACCAATGCAACCGCCATAAGGGCCGCGAGGCTCGGATTCTTGTTCGCGAATAATTTGCATGGCACGAATTTTAGGCGCGCCAGATAATGTACCTGCTGGGAAGGTTGCAGCGAGCAAATCGAGCGCATCAATATCATCACGCAGTCTGCCTTCAACTTCGGAAACAATGTGCATAACATGAGAGTAACGCTCGATTCCCATGGATTCGGAGACTTGTACGGAACCAAATTCACACACGCGCCCAAGATCATTGCGACCCAAGTCCATCAGCATCACATGTTCAGCAATTTCTTTATCATCAGCCAGTAGCTCTTTTTCTAATGCTTTATCTTCAGCATCGTTTGCACCGCGTGGGCGCGTGCCTGCAATGGGCCGAACAATGGCTTTCTTGCCTTCTTTTTTGACCAAAGTTTCAGGTGATGAACCAATCAAAATGGTGTCATCGACATGAATGTAAAACAAGTAGGGCGAAGGATTGATATGACGCACGGCACGGTATATGCTCAAAGGGTCACATGTTAATGGTGCAGAAAAGCGTTGTGATAGCACGACTTGGAAAATATCGCCCGCCAAAATATATTCTTTGGCATTTTCGACCATTTTTTCATAAGCCTGTTGCGGCATATGTGCAGTTGGTGCGGCAGTTTGGCTGGTATCTGCATCCAAGCGCATAGCCGTAGGTGTTTGAGCCTGAGCGATGGAATTTTCCATATGATCAAGCTCGATGTCTGCGATAGATGTGTCATCACCAATCACGCATAAATGCATAATACCATGCAAACTATCCATCACAACAAAACGGTCGATGATCATATAAGCGGCAGTATTGCTATCGGATAGGTCTGATTTTAAGCCTGGTTCGAAGCTGTAGACCATATCATAGGCAAAATAACCAACGGCTCCACCTGCAAAGGGTAAATCATCTGCATTTTCAGGTACAGCTTGAGCAATAACTTCGCTACGCAACCATGTTTGCATATCTATATTGGAAAACTTGTGTGAACCATTGCGATAACGAATATGCAGTTGATTGTTTTTCTCAACAGCGACAACCGCAGGGGCAAAGCCTAGAATGCTATATCGCCCCCAATGCTCACCACCTTCAGCACTTTCAAATAAAAAACATTCCTGCTCGCCGCGTAGGCAAGCAAAAAGTTGGACAGGCGTATTGCAATCAGCGGATAGGGTTCGACGAAATAGTTTCACAGTTCCTCTTTGAATAACTTAAGGTTGTATGGTTGACAGTGTGAAAGCTGCGTGGCTAAATTCGCGCCGCTTACATAATGTTTTAAAAGCTTTGGGGCCATAGCTCAGCTGGGAGAGCGCTACGCTGGCAGCGTAGAGGTCGACGGTTCGATCCCGTCTGGCTCCACCATTTTCGATAAACCCCATGTTTATCAATATGTTAGACTTCTTGGGTTCCCCGCTCTTACCGACTTGTACATTTAACTTGTACAAAGTCGCTAATGAGGTGGCTGAAAAATGCGTGTTTCTTGTACTCAATATCTTCATCGTAGCGAACATTATATTTTTTATTACCGTCGGGCTATACCGAGTCTTTTCCAATACAGAATGCGTCTGAAATAATTTGAATCTGCCATGCTAAGGGGATGTTGGTAGAAATGAGAGAAGATGAACTACACACACTGGATGATATAGGCTGTTTTTTACATGCCACAT
>JALUXZ010000049.1 GCA_027018935.1 Mariprofundaceae bacterium | reverse complement strand
TGTGCTTTTCACCCCTAGCTGCGTTGAATAAAATGGACAATAGCGATGCTATGACTCATTTCATTGCGCCTTGCTATGAGCGAAAATCAACGTCGTTTAACTCGTGCGAGGTTTTTCGAGGTGCCCTAAAGAATGACTTTCTAAGGAAGCTGTAGGTATTGGGAAATAGCTTTCCATGCTTGTTGTACATCTGAGAATTCAACATATAAAAATGGAATGCCTTGCGGTACACGCTGGTTAAGCTCTTGAATACATTTTGCTGGCGGGTAGCGATGATGCAAATGGTTATTTAATTCCATCAATGCCTGACTGCGTAATACAGGTGTTATTTCCACATCTTCGGCGCTGGCAGAATATTGAGGAAAAATAATGGCTTTCAGTGGAATGGCGTGCTTGGTAATATGTGGTGGAAACCAAAATAAATTGTATTGTCTTTTTTGCTTAAAATCATTGAATCGGAAGCCAAACTTCTCAAAGCCTGCTTGTAAAAGCTGGCGGTGTAAAAAAGCAGGATGACGTTGTTTCCCCCATTGTAAAGGGCGTGGGAAAGGGTGCATATGTCCCTCTTTATCCAATAGTGCGAATTCATCGGATAAATAGCTGGCTCCTGCCAATAAAGCTGCCGTGCATGAGCTGCTTTTTCCTGCCCCTGATATGCCAGCAAGCATCACGGATGATGTATTGATAGATACGCAGGCTGCATGAATGGATATGACCTCAGGCTCAATATTGGCAAGCATATATTTATAGAAATGAACTTCAAAACCAGCCGCAGTTTCTTCAGCATCGTAGCCTTCCCATATAATACAGTCATTGGCAAAAAAGATATTTTTGTCGCCATCATGCTTAAGATACAAGTGTGCAGCTATCGATGCCTGTGCATCAGCCATAGGATATAATTTTAGCATGGCATCAAGCATGGGGATGCATGCAGGAATATTGGTTTGCACATGCATTACAGCATGGGCAATGCGGGGGTACCAGTGTTTCAAAGTTTATCCGTGGATAAGGTTGAAGGCTGAAAATTCAGTGAGCATGGCTTGCACATCTTTATGAATGCGCTCGAAATCACCAGCCAAGGTGTCTTGAATGATGTGACTCATATCTTCAGCAGAATGCTTGCCATCACAAAGATCTAGAATAACAGCAGCCATATTGTTCATGGCATAATTATCGCCAGTTTCAGGATCAATAAAAATCACTTCATCCATGCCTTCCAATTCTTCGGCAATAATATTCTCACGGCGAATAGGATAATCAGGCACAGTGATATTTAAAATATCTGACATACATCAGGCTCCCAAGTGGTAGGCTATAATTTGACAATCATGACAGCTTAAGCGTTTTTTGCACGCTTGCCAACGCGCCTCTGAATCTTCTGCATTGGGCGTATGGCTTAAAGATGCAAGAATCTCTTGTAACGGATGTTGATGGATATTACCCAATACAATATCACGGGAAAACACACAGGGGTGAACATCACCATTGGCACTAATCGAGAGTTTTCCCAAACGTTGGTTTTGCCCACCTGTTTTTTCAGGGGCATGTGAAGATGATGTGTGCTTGATGTGAATATTTTTTGCAGGCTGCACTTCTGATCCCCGCCCCGTAGCATTGATAGGGTCAATACGCACAAAATGAGCGGGGATATGCAGCTCTTCTTGCAAGTATTGCATAGTGTTTGCAAGAGAATCTGCATTTTGTTGCATCAGTGCGATGCCAATACGTACTTCCAGCCCTTGTGTTTGCACACGGCGAATGGCTGCGATGGTTTTTTCCAAACTTCCAGCAACGCAGGTAATAGCATCATGGATAGCAGCATCGTGTGAATAAAGAGAAAAACAAAAGCGAGGCGAATAGGGTATAAGTGATTGAAATAGTAAGCCTTTCAGAAGTAAGCCATTGGTAAAAATCTCAATATCTTGTAAGCCAATAGCATGGGCATATGCCACGGAAGCAATCATATCGGGGTGAATCAATGGATCGCCACCCGTGAATTGGATAAAAGGCTGCCCCATATCCAAGGCTTGTTTGAGTGTGAGTTTTATTTTTTCAAGAGGAAGGAAGTCATTGCGATCGGGTGATGAATCAGCATAACAATGAATGCATCGCTCATTGCAGCGTGATGTAAGCTCAATAAAAAGCATGCCTAAAGATGCACCGAGGATTAAATCAACATCCCCTTTTTTCACCACTTCGGATATGGACAAGCCTGTTAACCAAGGGTTGTTTTTCTCGATTTGATGGAGAAGCACATGTTTTTTATGTTCAATATGGTCGAGCAGTGCTCGAGCAAATAAGCCGCGTAACTCCAGTGTGTGAGTCTGGTTGCTTAAAGTGCAAGTGTCTTGTGATGCAACGACCTGAACAAGATTATTCCCTGCTAAGCGCAGCGCAGCATATTTTTTGATAGGGTAAGGCAAAGTTTGCTTAAACTAAACGCACTGCACCTTGCCTTTTAATGGTCCAGTTTTGATTTTGGTACATGTACAGCAACCGCCAGCAACCGCAGCTTTTTTATTGCAGTCTTTTAGGTTCTTGAAAACAATAATCTTGCATGCAGGGCAGTAGCCAAGCTTGCAACGTGTTTGATTACATTTATTGGGATTGTAGTCTGGATCGGTAGGCACACATGGACAGCAAGCATTGCCACCTGCGGAGACAACAATAGTGCCACCACCGCCACATGTTTTAGCCCCACCAAGTGGAACGTTGCCGCCAGCCTTACTTACGCCAACATTTGTCATCACACCTAGCATTGCAGGAGGTATATAGGCAGCCATTTTCAGCAAACGGCGGCGGACTTCTTGATTCGTATTGTTGTCTTGCGTATCCATACTTATACTCCCTCATCAACTCCTTATCGGCTGGAATTGCGACCAAGTTTAGACTATTGTGCCCCATTATGACCAGCTTTTATGATAAAAAACAGTACAGAAAGAATATTGCAGCTTATTTTTCCCATGATAAAGCTATAAAACAGACAGATTTAAGCGATATTCATTTCGTTTCTGCAGCTGTGCAAGAGCGTGTAGATTTATTGCTCTGGGAACGGCTTGAATGCGTTCAAGATAATGATTTTATAGGCTTAAGGGTGAGGCAAAAAGAATATGCATTGTGGGACTTGCGAATCAAAAATACTTTATCTCAAATATTAACCGCCTTAAATGAAGCTAAACTTCCTGTATTGATTATGCGAGGTCAGGCTCTAGCGGAAACGCTTTATATACAACCTCATACTCGCCCACAAAGTGATATTGATTTAATCTTTGAACCAGCATGCGCTTTGCAGGCGAAGCAGGTATTATGGGATATTGGTTTTCGTCCTGATTCCGTTTATGCTGACATGTTTGTGCGCGGAGATATTCAGTTGGATATTCATACTGAACCTTTGGGTATTGAGCGTATCCAAGCTTGGCAATATTTAACACCTTTGCGTGCAAAAGATTTCTTTAAATATGGGCAAGAAGGCAGGTTGGCGGGGGAGAAAGCCCTGCTTTTGCATCCGCGTGTAAATTTGCCGTATTTATGTTTTCATGCACTTAAGCATTCATTTGAAAGGCTTTTGTGGCTCTATGATATTGCTCTTCTTGCCAATGATATTTCAGCCAAGCAGCAGTGGGATGAGGTGGTGCAGGGTATTGAAGATTAT
>JALUXZ010000048.1 GCA_027018935.1 Mariprofundaceae bacterium | reverse complement strand
CCAATGCCACCAAGCTGCGTTTATTATGCACAGAAGCCAAAGGCAATGGCACGCCTTTTTTCACCCATAACATCATTTTCTGAAAGTTTGCTTTCACGCTCGGACCATAAATCAATGGCGGGCGAATGATGACCACTTCCATACCCGTTTCTTGCGCAATCTTTAGCAAGCCCTGTTCTGCTTCATATTTAGATAGACCATAGGGATCATCTGTTGTGATTTTATCTTCAGGTGAAAAAGACTTACCCCTTGTACTTTCACCATTGACCTTAATCGAACTGATAAACACAAAGCGTTTCACACCAGCTTGCGCAGCTTGCCTTACCAGGTTCAATGTCCCTTCCACATTCACTTTACGGAACTCGCTTAAAGGATCTGATGCTTGATCATGCATCACATGCACCCTTGCTGCGGCATGAATCACAACATCCACCCCCTTAAGCGCATCTGAATAATCCGTACCCGCCAACAAATCGCCCACCAACACCTGCTTGATTTCAACAGGCAAGGCACTCGATAAACGCCGAACCGCCGCAACAGGCTCCACACCAGCCCGCTTTAGCAATGCTCTGGCTACAGCTCTTCCCACAAAGCCTGTAGAACCTGTTATTAAAACCTTCATACATTCACCATAAGCAAACGATGATAGAACTCGATAAACTGACCATTAATCACCTGATCCGACATTTCATTCTCTATGAGTTTCCTAGCATTTTCCCCCATTTCAAGCCTTAACTCTTTATTATTGACCAATTTTTCTATTGCAAAAGCCAAACTTTCCGCATCCTTCGCCTGCACCAACAAACCCGTTTCATTATCAATAGCAACAGATCTGCAACCAGGTACATCTGTTGCCACCATTGCCCGACCACACGCTGCAGCTTCCAATAAACTTTTAGGTAAACCTTCACGGTATGACGGCAATACTGCGATATGAGACTCTTTCCATACCTTTGCAATATCCGAACGCCGCCCTTCATATTGAATACCTATAGATTGCTGCCACTCTTGAAGTTTTGACAATGGAATAGATGCAGGATTACTATCATCGGGTTCGCCTACAAGATAAGCCTGAATATTCAAGCCATTACCTTTGAGTAAACGAATTGCCTCAACAAATTCTCCAATACCTTTATCCCAAAGCATGCGGGCGACAAGCGTCACTCTAATACAATCAGATTCAGGCTCTTGAACTGGAAAAAAAGCATGAGTGTCAACCCCACTCCCAGCAATGATATGTAAATTAGATTTTTTTACCCCAAGCGATTCAGCCAGTCTCGCATCATCAGGATTCTGTACAACTACACTCGTATTCTTTCCACATAATGCCATCTGCAACATCCTGCAAACAGGAAAACGAAGCAACTTGGCTTTCCATGTATCTGACAAAAACACAAAACCAAAGCCCGAAATCGCTTGCACCTTATATTTAACCTTTGAAAAGTATGCAGCTATCGAACCATATAACATTGGCTTCATCGCTACATGATGCACAATATCAGGCTGCACTTTTTTATACACTTGAACAAGCTCTTTAATACACCGAATCTCATTGATGGGATTTGTGCCACTACGAACCATTTGCGTCAAAGGAATCAAATGTATACCAGCATCTAAAATTTTATTTCCATGTTTGGTAACCCGTGTGGCAACAGTCACATCAAAGCCTGCGTTTATAGCTTCCACAGCAAGATTTAGACGATGAGAGCAAAAGTACCAATCCTCTGTAACTACAAATAAAAGCTTAAACACTATCACACCTTTCTTTTTCTAACCACGCTTGGAACATAAGTACATCCCATAAATGATATTGCCAATTACGCTCACCAGACAAATGTTCACTCCATTTTTTACGCACCAACCTTACATTAAAAAAACCTTCTCTCTCTAAACGCTTTTCATCCAATAGTGCTTCCGCCCAATCTCGCAAAGAAGTCCGCAGCCACTGATCTATCGGAATACCAAAGCCCATTTTAGGACGATCAATAAGTGATTGTGGAACATACTGATATAAGACCTGACGCAGTAACCATTTGCCATGACCATCCCGAACCTTCTGGTGCATTGGAATCCGCCACGCAAACTCAAACAGACGATGATCTAGAAAAGGAATGCGTGTTTCCAGACTCACAGCCATGCCAGCACGATCAACCTTAGTTAAAATATCATCGGGTAAATAACTCACCGCATCTAAAAACTGCATACGCTGAGTAAAATCATCCAAATCAGCACACAATGCGGGTTCTGTAAGCACTGTTGGCAACTCTTGACCACCCAAAACAAGCGATGCAGGATCATGCCAATGTGAAATAAGCCTGCAATACATCTCTTCAGATGATTGAACACCCAGGATCCCTGCTAACTTATGCAACTTATCACCCGTTCGCTCTCGAATAGAGGGAAGAACATAGCCTCCAATTGAGCCTAATCTATCCCAAGCACTCGGCGAAACCGCTGTAATTGAGGATGCAACCAGTCCCCTTAAGCTTTTGGGAACCTTTGATAATTTATTCCACAAGGATTGACCCAAAAAATAACGGTTATACCCAGCAAAAAGTTCATCTCCACCATCCCCTGATAATGCCACCGTGACATGCTGCTTGGTCATGTCAGAAACTAAAAAGGTTGGAATTTGTGAAGAATCCGAAAAAGGCTCATCATACAGCATTGGTAATTTAGGTATCACATCCATGGCTTGTTCAGCAGTGACATACATTTCCGTATGATCCGTGCCTAAATGTGCTGCAACAGCTTTGGCATGTTCCGCTTCATTGTAGCCTTTCTCGTGAAAACCAATCGAAAATGTTTTTACCTTTCTATCAGACTCCTGCTGCATAATTGCTACCACAGCAGAGGAATCAATACCTCCCGATAAAAACGCTCCCAGTGGCACATCAGCAATCATTTTTTCCGAAATAGTTTTACGCAAAAGTTTATCCAGTGAGCTCACCACTTCATCATCAGACAAATGCAAAGAATCTTTCACCCCTTGCTCAGCAACACCTTTGGCACTCCAGTAAACTTTTAACTCTGAAACCTCTCCACCTTTCAACTGGATATATGTTCCAGGAACTAACTTAGAAATTCCTTTATAAATTGAATAAGGTGATGGAATATAGTTATGCCGCATATACAGAGCTAAGGCATCTCGGTTAATCTCACCCCGCCAATCTGGATGAACCTTTAAAGCTTTCAACTCAGAACCAAAAAGAAATGTGTTGCCTTGGAAGCCATAATACAAAGGCTTCTCGCCCAACCTATCCCTTGCTAGAGTCAATATTCCTTCTTTCTTATCCCACAAGGCAAAGGCAAACATACCAACAAACTTCACAAGCGCATGTTCAACACCCCACTCTTCAATACAAGCAAGCATGATTTCAGTATCGGAATGCCCACGAAAGGCATACCCAATACTTTCCAATTCGGCTTGCAATACTTTGAAATTATAAACTTCACCATTAAATACAATCACATATCGGCCAGACATTGATTCCATAGGCTGATGCCCAAGCGGTGATAAGTCCTGAATAGATAAACGACGGTGCCCCAAAGCAACACCTGCATCTTGATCTATCCATACTCCAAAATCATCAGGTCCTCGATGAATAATCTTTGATAGCATTTTCTCACAAAGTTGCTCTGACACTGCTGAAGG
>JALUXZ010000047.1 GCA_027018935.1 Mariprofundaceae bacterium | reverse complement strand
CATCGCAGTATCGTGCCTGCCAGATAGCTTCTGCTTTGCTTGATGCTAAAAGGTAAATATGGGGTGGTGTGTGTATGTTTGGCATTGATATAAATTGGGATACTTGGCCTATTTGGCAGATAGGTATGCTGGATATGGTTGATATCTTTGTGGTTGCAGTGGTTGTTTATTTTGCCTTACGTTTGATGCGCGGTACAAGAGCGGAGCAAATGTTGATTGGCTTAGCTGTACTATTTTTAATTTATGAATTGGCGCGAATCTTTGGTTTGTTAACCGTTGAATGGATGTTCTCTCAATTTTTCTCGGCATTTATTATTATTTTAGTAGTGTTATTTCAACATGAAATCCGCCGTGGCTTGATGCGAGTAGCTGTAAACCCATTGGCACCAGCAGCCAGACCCGTGGAAGATATGGTTGAGCATTTGGTGGAGTCTGCCAATGCTTTGGTGCATCGCGGTTGGGGCGGTTTAATTGTTATTGAGCGTGATACGGGTCTAAAGCATTTGATGGAATCAGGTGTGGAAATGAAGATCGCACTTCGTTCAGATGTCATTCAAACTTTATTTTGCCCCAAAGCCCCTATGCATGATGGTGCAGTCATTGTTCGTCATGGCGCAAATGGGGCGTGTATTGTCGCAGCAAGAGTTTTATTACCACTGGTAGAAGCCGATGCTTTGCCTGGTGGGTTCGGTACGCGTCATCGAGCTGGTGTTGGCATTAGTGAAGAAAGTGATGCCTTGGTGGTGATTGTATCTGAGGAACGGGGTGAAATTCATTTGGCTGAAGAGGGGCAGTTAAGTCCAGCGATGGATTCGGAGAAGCTGAAGAAAGAGTTGAAGCAACGCTTGCAAGTGCAGAGTTTTCAGTGGGGTTCAAAGCATGCATAGGGTGTCGCTTATATTAAAATCGTTGGTTCTGTATGCTTGGGCAGTCTTGATTGCTGTTGTTTTATGGGTGCAAGTGCATGGTGATGGCGAAGGCTCTCTGAGTATGGAAGTTGCTTTGCAAGTTCAGGGGTTGCCCGAAAATATGGTGATTGTGAATAATCTTCCGAATCAAGTTCGTTTAACGGTAAAAGGTCTGCAAGCGCGTTTGAAGGTATTACAGGCAGGTGATATTTTTGTACCATTGAATGCACGTGATTTATCTAAACCAGGCGTTATTGAGCGCCCGTTGAACCCAGAAGATATTCATTTGCCAGCAGGTTTGGTGGTAGAAAGTATTCAGCCTGATTTGGTGCAATTGCAGGTAGATCGTATAGTGATACGTACAGTCACGGTGCAGCCACAATTTGATTTGCCACAAGGTTGGCATGTTAAAGCCGTATCGGTTGAACCAGTTTTAGCGCGCTTGCAAGGGCCTGAAGTTTGGTTGGAGTCGCTTAATGCTGTCGATACAGTGCCGCTAAGGTTGGCGTTAAAAACGGGCGCATTTGAATTAAAAGCTGATATAGCAACGCCTGCAGGGAAAGCGGTTCATTTGGAGAAAAACAAAGGCGGCTTTGTGGTTCGTGGTGCTCTATTTAAAGATGCGATTGAACCGAATGCGGTGAATGATTTGGAATTACAAGGAACAGGACAATAATGCGTAAATATTTTGGTACAGATGGTGTGCGAGGCACTGTTAATCAGGATCCTATGACAGCGGAATTTGCACTGCGTTTGGGGCGTGCTGCTGGACATGTGTTAACCAAGCATTTGCCACATAAGCCACATATTCTTATTGGTAAAGATACCCGTTTATCAGGTTATATGATTGAGTCGGCATTGTGTGCTGGTTTGACGGCACAGGGGATGAATGTGCAACTGGTTGGCCCCGTACCTACCCCAGCGGTGGCATATTTAACACGTAGCTTGCGTGCTGATGCGGGTGTGATGCTATCTGCTTCGCATAATCCAGCGGGTGATAATGGTATTAAATTTTTTGCAGCGGATGGCTTTAAATTACCCGATTCAGTGGAATTAGAAATTGAACAATGCTTGGATGATTTGCCTGCCTTACCTCCAGCCCTTGAGATTGGTAAAGCGATGCGTGTAGATGATGCGCGTGGTCGTTATATTGAATTTTTAAAAGCCTCATTACCGCGTGGCTTACGTTTGGATGGTATGAAAGTGGTGGTTGATTGTGCCAATGGGGCGGCTTATGACGTAGCACCGCGTATGTTGCGGGAGTTGGGCTGTGATGTCGTGAGCATGTTTGCAGAGCCGGATGGTTATAATATTAACCATCATTGTGGCTCAACCTACCCTGAGAGCATGTGTGCCAAGGTGCTTGAGGTGAAAGCTGATTTGGGCTTGGCATTGGATGGTGATGCGGATCGATTAATTGCCTGTGATTCAAAAGGTGATGTTGTGGATGGAGATCGTGTGATTGCGATTTTAGCAGCGCATGCCGATAGACATGGTAAGCTTCAGGGTGGCGGTGTTGTAACAACACTGATGAGCAATATGGGTTTGGAGCGTTATTTAAATAGCATAGGGCTTGATATGTATCGCGCAGCGGTAGGTGATCGTTATGTGCTTGAAATGATGCGTGAGAAAGGTTGTAACCTTGGTGGTGAGCAGTCAGGGCATGTGATTATGCTTGATAGTAATACCACGGGTGATGGCTTGATGAGTGCTTTGCAATTGTTATGCGCGATGAAAGAACA
Source organism: Mariprofundaceae bacterium (assembly GCA_027018935.1). Classification (GTDB taxonomy): domain Bacteria; phylum Pseudomonadota; class Zetaproteobacteria; order Mariprofundales; family Mariprofundaceae. The sequence continues at coordinate 1,013 of JALUXZ010000047.1, read as the reverse complement.
AGGCAAAGCAATTCAGGATATGGCAACGTCAATGGCACTGTTTCCGCAAAAATTATGGAATATTGTTTTACCAGAGCGCAAAGACTTGATGGCAGATGAGGTCATTCAAAGTTTGTTGCACGATGCTGAATTGGAATTGGGTGAGTTGGGTCGTGTGAGTGTTCGTATGTCAGGAACAGAGCCAAAACTGCGTGTTATGGTTGAAGCAGAAAGCGAGTCTTTGATGTTGAAGGTTGGTGGAGAGTTAACGGAAGCAATTAAGAATCACGTTTTATAGTATTTTTTTTGCGCTTGAAATAAAAAAAGGCTTCTGATATTTCAATATCAGAAGCCTTTTTTATTGCTAGATACTTTTTAACTATTCAGCATAGTTATAAATTGATTCGTATCTGTTCAGATTTCCGCTGATTTATTCGAGACTACCAACAGTAGGCGCTCGAGGCGGAAAAGCGCAACTTACTGTTGTAAGTGAGCATTTTCTAATGCCGGTATCGGGCAAATCAGTGGTGAGCTTATCAAGTTAGTTGCGAATATAAGCTAAAAGATCTTTCACTTCATCGGGAGAAAGTTTTGTCATTGCTTTCCCTGCACGTTTGACATGGCGACCATGACGAATGCGCAAATCAAGTAGCTGATCACTTAGATCTGAAATCTTACGTTTTTGTGCGGCATTACCAACTAACTTAATAGCACTTGGCGTTGCATGGCATGATTTGCAATTCTTAGCAAACAGTTTTGCACCATTTTTTAAGTTGGCCTCGTAACGCAATGATGCAACATAATGGGCTACATCATTAATATCTTTATTGCTAAGCTGGTGTTCATTGGCTTTCATTAAGGTGCCAGGGCGACCATGGCGCATAGTATGCACGATAGCATTTAAATCTAATTTAGAATATACAAGGTTAGCAGCACCTAAACCAGTATTTGAACGCCCATCAATACCATGGCAGCTAACACACACCTGTTCAAAGCGTTTTTTACCATTGGCAAGATTGGGTTTGTAATCAAAG
>JALUXZ010000046.1 GCA_027018935.1 Mariprofundaceae bacterium | reverse complement strand
GGGCACCTCGAAAAACCTCGGCACTTCGCTAAACTTGTGCTTTTCACCCCTAGCTGCGTTGAATAAAATGGGTAATAGCGATGCTATTACTCATTTTATTGCGCCTTGCTATGAGCGAAAATCAACGTCGTTTAACTCGTGCGAGGTTTTTCGAGGTGCCCTTTAGTAATATTTCAAGCTCAACAATGATGCACTGAACGTACATAGCTTATGTCTATTTTACAATGTCACATGCAGGAAACATTCAAGTGTTACAGTCTCACTTGGATGGTGCATGACATTTTAAAATAAATCATCAGCTGAACATGGAGGTAATGATATGGTTATTCAATGTGAAAATTGCGGGCATAAATCAACACGCAGAAACTTCCTAGCAACACACAAATGCGAGATTAATCTCGTAAGAAAGTTGAAACGCAAAAGAAAACCTGAAGAAAAGACATATTCAGACTATATGCTTTGCGGGGTACATCTCGTCAGCTAAGCATAAAAAATAATTGTTTTTTCGAGGTGCCCTATAATTAACTATTAGAAAATAGACCTAAAATGACCATTTAAAGAAAGATAATTACTAATTTTAAACAATCTTACTAGACCTTTTAGAGTCAGCATTTGCAAAACTTAACCCCTACAGCTTTCCAGGGTTTACTTTACTGACCCCAAAGTGCTCTATGAATCATGCGAGTTAAAGAAGCTCTGAATACGCTTGGGGACTCTCCAGTAAATCATAATAAAAGGTTCTACTTTTAAACCAACTTGTTTTTCGAGGGGATTACCGTTGCCTTGCATCAAGCAGTAAACCCAGTATATCTGCCAACAGGTTTGCCAAGACATAAAATACCGCAATAATCAGCACACAACCTTGCACCAAGGGATAATCTCGCCTCTGAATCGCTTCAATGGTAAGTAGTCCCAATCCAGGCCAATCAAATACTGTTTCAGTAATCACTGCACCGCCCAACACTGCCCCCAATTGCAAGGCAAACATGGTAATCACAGGAATCGCGGCAATACGCGCGGCATGTCGCCACCAAATAGCTCTTTCAGATACCCCAAATGCACGAGCCGTACGAATTGAATCCATCGACATCGCTTCCAACCAGCTTGAGCGTGCCATGCGCGACAACATCGCAGCCAATGCTGTTCCCAAGGTAACCGCTGGCAGAACCAAACTTCCAGGTTGCCCCATGCCAGATACGGGTAGCCAACCCAATGCTACCGAAAACACCAACATCAACATCGGCCCCAACCAAAAGTTCGGAATCGATACACCCAACAAAGAAAAGCTCATAGCTGCTGTATCTTGGATTTTCCCAGCATGCCTTGCAGCCCAATAACCCAAAGGTAATGCCAAACACACAGCCAATACTAAACTCACCGCTGCTAGCTCTGCTGTGGCAGGTAAACGTTCTAAAATACGTGTTAGAACATCACGTTGATCAATAATGCTTATGCCCCAATCAGCACTAATCAGACCGTAAAGATAATGTGCATATTGCTGTAAGATAGGCATATCCAAATGCAATGCATGACGCATAGCCTCACGATCCGCTGCCAATGCCATTTCACCAAGCAATGCATCGACAGGGTCACCAGGCACCAAGTGCAACAAAAAGAACACCAGTGTCACCACACCCAACAAAGTGGGAATGGCTTGCAAAAGGCGCAGCGAAATAACGGTCGCTAAATTCATTCGCCTAAGCTATCCATCTTGCACACTGAATTCACCCGTAAAACTATAAAAATAAAAAAAATATAGCTCACACCTATACAAATATGCCCTTATGTGTGATATATAACATATACAAAACATTATTTTCGCTATTATTGTGCGCTAGGATAAAGCTTAAGGGCACCTCGAAAAACCTCGGTACTTCGCCAAACTTGTGCTTTTCACCCCTAGCTGCGTTGAATAAAATGGACAATAGCGATGCTATGACTCATTTTATTGCGCCTTGCTATGAGCGAAAATCAACGTCGTTTAACTCGTGCGAGCTTTTTCGAGGGTCCTTAAGATTGAATTATTCATTGCTTGGAGAGATTATGAACACCGTTATTGCTGCACTTTATCACTTTGCCACACTAGATGATTACAAAGATATTCGTCAGCCCATACAAGATTTTTGTGATGGGCATGGCTTAAAAGGCTCGTTACTTTTGGCGCGTGAGGGTATCAATGGCACTGTCGCAGGCAGCCGTGATGGCATTGATGCACTGTTGCAATTTTTGCGTGACGATGATCGCTTAGAAGCCTTGGAACATAAAGAGTCTTTTGCTTCTGAATGCCCTTTTTATCGTATGAAAGTCAAGCTCAAAAAAGAAATCGTTACGCTCGGTGTAGAAGGTGTTGACCCCAATGTTTGTGTGGGCACATATATCGAAGCAAAACAGTGGAATGATGTCATTTCTGACCCTGATGTATTGGTTTTAGATACGCGCAATGATTATGAATACGAAGTTGGCACATTCAAAGGTGCGATTGACCCTAAAACCGACACCTTTCGTGAGTTTCCAGCTTATGTAGAAAAGAACTGTGATCCTAAAAAACATAAAAAAGTCGCTATGTTTTGCACAGGCGGCATTCGCTGTGAAAAGGCTTCGGCTTATATGTTAAAACAAGGCTATGAAGAAGTATTTCATCTCAAAGGGGGTATTTTAAAATACCTAGAAGAAGTGCCAGAAGAAGACAGCCTTTGGCAGGGCGAATGTTATGTGTTTGATGATCGTGTCGCTGTTCTTCATGGCTTAAAAGAAGGCAGCTATAGCCTTTGTCGCGGTTGCCGCTGGCCATTACACGAACAAGACAAACAATCCGAACATTATGAAGAAGGCATCTGCTGTGAACGCTGTTATGATGTATTAACAGCCGAAAAGCGTGCCCGCCTTGAAGAGCGTGAAAAACAAACCCGTCTGGCTGCCAAGCGTGGTGAAACCCACCTAGGCATGTCAATCAAAGATGCCCAACGTAAAAAGCTAGAGCATAAACGCTCTTTGGGTGCAAAGGTTCCCAAATACTTGGAAATAAAAGTAACAAAAGAAGCGATTTCTAATGACTAAATTAGAAGCCTGCCCCTGTGGTTCAAACAAAGCATTCACAAGCTGCTGCCAACCCATTATTGCCAATGATAGTGCCACTACTGCTGAACAACTGATGCGTTCACGTTATAGTGCATTCGTATTGGGTAATGCTGGATATTTATTAAAAACATGGCATCCAGATACCTGCCCACATGATTTTCAACTTGGTCAATCACGCTGGCTGGGCTTAAAAATTCTACATGCAGACAGCAATACCGTCACCTTTACTGCCGCATTTCACGCTGGCAACAAAGGCATGATACTTAAAGAAACCAGTCGGTTTGTTTGTATGGATAAGCACTGGCGTTATGTCGATGGTGATTGTGAAGTCACACCTATCAAACGCAATGATCTTTGCTTTTGTGGTAGCTCTATAAAATACAAAAACTGCTGCGCTAAAAGAAACTCAAGCGAAGCTTAAAAAACTTCCTTAAACATTCTTATTCATATCAATCAATTGAAATAACTCCGAACGTGATGATGGGTTATTTAAAAATGCACCTGTCAGTTTAGACGTTGTTGTCCACGCATTAGGCTTATGAATGCCGCGATGGCACATACAAAAATGCTGACACTGAATAATCACTGCTACACCCGCAGGCTTCAACACTTCCTCAATCGCATGGGCAATCTGCATGGTAAGCTTTTCCTGTACTTGTAGTCGATTGCTATAGCCTTCGACCACACGCGCGAGCTTGGATAAGCCAACAACCCGACCGTCTGGTATGTAGGCAATATGCGCCTTACCGACAAAAGGAACCATGTGGTGTTCGCAGTGGCTATGCAGATCAATATCCGATACCAAGACCACCTCATCATAACCACAAACTTCTTTAAATGTTTTTAGCAAATGCTCTTTTGGATCTTCTTGATAACCCGAAAAATGCTCTTGCATGGCAGATAGCACGCGTGCGGGGGTTTCTTTCAAACCTTCACGTTCAGGATCATCACCCAAAAATTCCAGTAAGCCACGCACATGTTTCATAGCTTCAATATTTTTAGGATCATTGATGTCAAAATCTTTTAGCATGGTTAAACTTCCTTTCGTTTGAATCAAACGTAATGGTGGTACCTTAGATACTAAATAGGGAGTTTCAATGTTTGTTGCAGATTTATTGCGTCATGGTGCGCTGAAAGGTGGGGTAAAATACCGTGGTAGTATCGAGGAAGATTTAACAATCGAAGGTCGTGTTCAAATGGATTCTATATGGGAGAATATTCACAACGATATTGATCTCATCATCACTTCCCCACTCTCTCGCTGCGCCTTGCCAGCCCAATATTGGGCTGAAGAAAAGGGCATTCCATGCATCATCGAACCACGCATTGCCGAAATGCATTATGGGGCATGGGAAGGCTTAAGCCATGATGAGATTGAAGCTTCCTTCCCAAATATATTGGCGCAATGGCGAAAAGACCCAACTGGCATGCGTCCGCCACAAGGTGAATCGCCCGAAGAGTTACAAACACGCATTGCTGACTTTTGGCTGGATGCATGCCAATCCTATCGCGGCAAACATGCTCTGATTGTTGCCCATTCAGGCAGCACGCGCATGCTCATTGCTCATATTCTGAATCAACCTATTGCTTATACCCGTCAAATACCCATGCCTTATGCCTGTTGGAGCCGTGCAAAGCATCAAGCAGGAGAAAATAGCATGCTTTTTATCAATGGTGAACCCTGCAACTTATAACTGATGTTACGCACCTACGTTCAAAGTTAGTCATCCCCGAATCTTGTACCGGGGATCTATGAGAGACTCATGTATCTATGAATGATCTTTTGGCAATATGATTCATTCGGGTTTCATGATTTTAAAATGCGAAATGATCCTATAGTGATTCAAGCATTGAATTACTATAGGATCGTCATGCCCGCGAAGGCGGGTATCTATTGATGCGTATCATTCAATCATGGATCTCCAATAAAAGCATTTGGAGATGACGGCATTTCAATACTTGAATCACTATATCGCGGTAAACTTGAAGCATCATGAAACGAAACTTGTGATCATTGTTATAAAATCCGCTATCAACCCATGCATCCCAGATAGTGGCATTCGGGGATGACTGTTCTCAAGTTGAGTACGTAACATCAGTTATAAATCAAATCCTAAAATATGCGCTGCCATCGCAGCCACATGTGCGCCATAGCTACGCGCTGCCACCAGTGCGCTCTCGTTTATCCCTTGCGGCATACCTTCATGATTACTGGTACGTGCAGCTACGCCCCACTGCAAACCAGCATCCGCATAACTAGGTAAGCTCTTAGGGAAACCAACCACAATCATGCCATGTTCGAGGAAGTTAGAATGCAATGAGATTAACGTCTGCTCAATACCACCGCCTGCACTTCCCAAGCCTCCGCCCGTAGCAAAAACTCCACCCACTTTGCCTTCCAAAACATTTTCCATCCAAAGTTTGGAGGTCTCATCGACAAGCTTTTTCATCTGCCATGCCATAGAGCCCATATGCACAGGTGTACCGAAGAAAATAACGTCCGCCTGTTGTAAATCATCCAACCCCGTTTCGGCAGCTTGCTTGGTGCTAATATGGCAGTTTGGCTGACTCGCAGATGCTCCCGCAGCAATCGCCTGTGCCATTTTTTCTGTGCTGCCATAATCAGAATGATAAACAATCAAAATACGCATCAACGCCCTCCCCCCAAACTTATAATCGAAGCAATATCATAAAGGTGTGCGTGATAGGTTCAATAGCTCAATATCAGGCATGACCTATTTGGGATGATAAATGCGATTTACTAATACCCATACTTTGTGCGCCGAGTGCCCAACGGTGCTCTGGCTCTGTTTCAAAAACAAGATGCTGGCTAGAGCCAACAATCAACCATGAATTATCCATCAGTTCCTGTTCAAGCTGCCCCGCATCCCAACCTGCATAGCCCAGAATGAGCATAAAATGTTCAGGGCCAAGCCCTTGCGCCAATTCTTCCAGCACATCACGCGATGTGGTGAGGTGTAATTCGGGTGTAATTTGCATGGTTGATTCATACATATGCCAACCATCATGCAAAACAAAACCACGAAAAGAATCCATCGGACCACCTTCATACGATAATAAACGATGCTCTGGAAATGTTTTCAGAACATCTTCATTGGGAGAAAGTTGAATATCTTCCAAAACATCACGAATCGTAATCTCTTGCGGACGATTAATAATCAAACCCATACTGCCTTCTTCATCATGGTGGCAAAGAAGAATGACGCTATCTTTAAACTGATGCTCTTGCAGAGAGGGTGTTGCCAGCAACAACTTGCCATTCAAATCATTTAACACCATGCCAAACCTCCTTAGCAACAAATAAGTCTACTTTCCAGACTCCTGTCGCATCAAATGAGCCAATTCAATAGCCTCTACAAGGCTACTGTAGGACACTTTTCCACTTCCTGCACGATCCAATGCCGTACCATGATCCACACTGGTGCGAATAAAGGGTAAACCCAGAGTGACATTCACCGCATCACCAAAGCTCAAGGCTTTAATCGGAATTAATGCCTGATCATGATAACAGCAGATAATTGCATCAAACTGATCGCGCATTTGTGCTGAAAACAATGTGTCTGCTGGCAATGGCTTTGAAATATCAATGCCAAACTCACGAGCTTGCAATACCGCAGGCATAAGAATATCAATTTCTTCACGTCCAAAATGTCCTTGCTCACCTGCATGCGGGTTCAAACCACACATACCAAGGCGAGGTTGAGCAATGCCAAAACGCTGCTGCAAATCCGTATGTGTAATTTGAATACAACGCAGCGTTTGCTCAACAGACAAACTTGATGGCACATCGCTAATCGCCATATGTGTCGTCAATAAAGCAACACGCAAGGCTTTCGATGCAAGCATCATCACAATGTCACATTCTTTGTCTAAATGCTTTCCTGCCAAATGCGCTAAAAATTCAGTATGCCCTGGAAAATCAAAACCCGCATCACGTAAGACTGCTTTTTCAATAGGTCCTGTAACATGCGCCGCCGCTTCACCACGCATGCACGCCAATGCCGACGCTTCAATACAAGCAATCACAGCATGCGCAGTTTGCGGCAATGGCTTGCTGGCAACAGGAGACAGTGTTTCTTGTGCTTCCTTTTGCAGAGGATTCCAGCAATACAACACAGAGGAATCTTCACACGCAGTCGTCAGCGTGTTGATTGTTTGGATAGGCGTATCAATACCTAATTCTTTAGCCCGCAACTGTAACCACGAAGCTGGTGCTGCAATGCGTATATCTGAAAAAAGTTCTGGCTGTGCTTGGTGAGCCAAAAGAACACAATCCGAACCGATGCCCGCTGGTTCACCTACAGTAATCAGTATGGGTAACATTAGTGAGCCTTCAAGGCTCCTGCCTGCGCATCATCCATATGCTCTAATTGTGGGCAAGATTGTTTTGTAATCGCCGATTTCGCTTTTAAAGAAGCTAGCCAACGAGGCACTTGAGTCTGCATTTCCGCATTGCTCAACGCCTGTTTAATTTGATCTTTTCTTGCTTCAAAGCTATTCGGATTAATATGCCGCTTGCCAATCACACGAATGATATGCAAACCAAACGGTGAGGCTACTACACCACTCACTTCACCCACCTTTAAAGCAAAAGCCGCTTTTTCAAAAGCAGGCACCATTTGCCCGCGTTTAAACCAGCCCAAATCCCCACCCTTGCTTGAACTTGGCCCTTGAGACATCTCTTTGGCACGTGTGGCAAAAGCTTCATCATCCGCATTTTGTAAATCACGTGCAATATTTTGCGCTCTGTTCATAATTTTCGCGCGTATTGCTTCATTGGCATGATCTGGAACTTTCAATAAAATATGCCGAGCATGTATTTCATCATGGCTTTCACCAAGCTCAGGCTGCTTCCAACGTTCTTCTTGTACTTTTACAATATGAAACCCAGCAGGTGAACGGATTACATGCGTATAACCTCCCACAGGCAATTGAAACACCTCCGAAAAAGCTGGGGAAATACCACCCGGTGAGAACCAACCCATATCACCACCTGAACTTGCATCAGGGGCTTGCGAGTATAAGGTCACTGAGTCTGAAAACTTTGCCCCAGCAAGCAGTTTTGCGCGTATCGATGCAATGTTAGCTTGTTTCTTTTGCACACTCGCAATGCTAGAGCCACTTGCCACCGCAATAAAAATTTGTGCCAATCGAATTTCTCGGATTGGTTTAGGATTTTCCATATATTTTCGATAATACTCACGCATCGCCTCATCACTTATTTTGAGCCGCCCACGCACCGCAATCTCAATTAACTTATTATTCAACATGCGTTTTTTTAAATTTTCACGATAATCATCAAAATTCACACCTTGTGCTTTCAAGGCTTCTTTTAACTGCTTAACATCAATCCCATTGTTTTTTGCAATATTTTCAATGGCTTTATTGACTTCTGCGGCAGGAATCTTAATGCCTAATTTATCTGCCTCATGCTTTTGTAATTGCGCCATAATTTGTGTATCTAACGCTCGTTGATACAGTTGTTTATGATCCAATTGTGTCATCCCTGAGCGTTGCAATTGCTGACGCAATACCCGCATATTATTCTCAACATCATAACACGTAATCGCCTGCCCTCGCACCGTCGCAGCAATAGCATCCAACTCAATTGCACCATGTTCACTGGCATTTACTTCCAATTGCGTCATGGGCATACGTAAAAACAACGCGCAAAACAAAAATGACATCCAAAAATAAGCAGAAAAACGCATGAAAACCTCAAAATAAAAAAATATCACTGTTCAGGCTACTGTCATGCACCTGATTGTAACTCGTTAAGACAGTGGCTAACTATCCCCTACGCTACCCAGCCCCTTGAATCCGAGCAAGAAACGGTAGCCAACATCTGACCTTCCTGTGCTACCGCTATTCAAATTGCGATAACCTTCCAGCTTAAAATCCCAGCAACTATGCTGATAATGAACACCTGCTGATGCCTGCTGAGTTAACTTAATTCGTGCATCATATATCATATGTCCAAAAGCTGTCCAACGCGGTGCAACCTTCACATCAAGCCCGCCACTAAGCAATTCAGTCGGCGTGCTATAACGCGCATCTACCCGTTGCCAACGCACATTGAGCCGATGCCCTTGTGCATGTTGCAACTGCAAGCCTGCTTGAGCTGTACCCCAAGATTTACTCACAGGGTCATATTGACCACTGCCGTCAATCGTCATGCCCTGTATCGGTGATAGCAGCAACTCACCCACAAGGTTGGAAAAAGGACGTGTTTGCGCAGTTTGAAGGCTTGAATCTACATTTTGGCGCAACATATCATAAGCCACCCCCACTCTTGCAGTCAGTAAATTTCGAGAGGTATCTGTCGTTGCCTTTTTATGTTGTAAACCAGTTTCAAGCATTAAACTAATACGATTCATACGCTCAAAACGATCCAAACCAGTAAAACGATTGCCTTGCAGCAAGTTATTTAATGTCAACTGACTAAAGCCAGAATCAAAATTCACAGAGCCAAGCTGACTCGGCGCGCTAGCAAAGTCATAGCGCAAAATAGGTGAAATACTGTGCCGCCAGCGTTTATCACTACTGATACGTTCAAAGGGGATGCGCGTTTCAAGGCTAGCATCGTAAATGGTACGGGGACTCTGCTGAACAAGTGCAGGCGTGCCATTTAACTGGCCATAACGAATATGATGAAGCCCCACCTGAAAGGTCGTGTTAATTGCTCCACCCTGCATATTCAAAGGTAATTCAATCCATGGGTGCGCCGCTATACGCCAACCATCCACACCAACCTTGCGATCAAACCGTGTGGTTTGTTGATCCAAATGCAGTCGAGCATTGCCAATAGGTAAAGCATAACTGCTTTCCAAACGTGGTAACACTTGCAGGGTTGTATCATCATTAAGTTTGGTTAAATCCTGCTGATAGAGCGACGTTAAGCTAATATCACCTTGCTCGCCCTGCCAGCCAATACCAATATCACTGCTTAAATATCGCGTGGTATTAGCAGTGGAACTTAATGAAAAATCCGATAAAAAATTACGATCCGATACATGGTTAACATTGGCATGCAACTGCCAGCCAGCAGGCAATGTATGCTCAATATTCGTTTGAATATGCTGCCGATACCCCTGTGTTAAGGTATCACGAAGCCCTGCCCACTGAACCTTTTCACTGCCTTGTGTCGAAACATGGCGAAGCTCAACTTCCCCCATCAAGCCACGTGCTGTCATCCAACGCGGTGTGATGGTTGCATCCCAATCTTCACTTGGTGCCCAGAAATAAGGCAATGCATATTCTGTACCACGGCTACGACTGCTGGCAAAATCTGGCAATAAGAAACCTGATTTTCGGCGCAATGCATGCTGCCAATAAGGCGTATAAAATACAGGTACACCAGCAACTTCAAAACGAGCACCTTGTGCAGTTACCAAGCCCGTTCCTTGATCAACATCAATATGATCCGCATACAAACGCCATGCTTCGGCATCAGGTGGGCAAGTTGTAAAGCTGATATTATCAGCATTAAATTTCAGTTCACTCAGACGGCGCAGCGACGCTGCCTGTAAACGCTCACCCTGCGGCAGAACTAAGCTAGCCTGCTTAAATTCACCCGTTTTATCCTCTGTATGAAAGCTTGCCGAATCAGCCTGAATATGGGCTCTGGGCGATGCAATTTCGATATGTCCAGCAGCTTGAATGCGCTTGTTTTCAACATCATAATGAATTTCATCGGCTTTCAATGTTTCACCCTGACGTTTAATCTCCACGTTGCCCTTGGCAATCACCACACCATGCGCATCACGGGTCATCGTATCCGCAGCCAAATCAATGCCCTTTGCCTCAGCCATGTAAGGCATAAGTAACGCGCTCAACAATACACAAATAAACCTATATTTTGTCATCAAAGAGGTTTTCGAGCCATACCAAGATAATTCACCGAGAGATCCGAGGATAAAGTGAATTTATCACTCAATAGCGCATAAGACATCCCGCATATATCCTGAATCTCCAAACCAGCCTGACTCAATGCCGTATGCATTTCCGAAGGACGAATAAACTTCGCATATTCATGTGTGCCTTTGGGCAACCAACCCATAACATATTCAGCTCCAATAATAGCTTTCAAATAGGATATAGGGGTACGATTTAATGTCGCGAAAAAGAACAAACCGCCTGGTTTGGTCATCGCCGCACAAGCTGCAACCGTACCCAACACATCAGGCACATGCTCAAGCACTTCCAAACACGTCACCGCATCGTATTGATTGTTATGTTCTTGCGCCCATGTTTCCGCATCACTTTCAACATAGTCGAGTTTCACACCGCTTTGCTCGGCATGCGTACGCGCCACACCCAAAGCTTTGGGTGAACGATCCAAGCCAGTCACCAACGCGCCTCGCTGCGCCATGCTCTCCGCTAACAACCCACCACCACAGCCAACATCCAATACTTGTTTGCCTTGTAGGCTCAATGCCTCATCAATGTAGTCCAAGCGCAATGGATTGATACGATGCAATGGTTTAAATCGTCCATCAGCATCCCACCATTCAGCCGCAATGGCCTCAAACTTGGCTATTTCTTCAGGATCATAATGCTTATCAGTCATATCGCGAAGGCTGCTATTGCCGTCGTCTTTAAGCAAGCCTGATATTATCAATCATAGACGTTAAACTTTTTGAATATCATCGACCCAAGGCTCTTCAAAAACATCATTTCCTCTGCGCAAGCACTCTAATTCTGGCGACACACCACATAATTAGAGCTCCCTCAGAAAGTCGTTTGTTACATTTTCTTCCAGCAAAGGGCGTAGAAAGAAGTACATATAAAGGCAACATCATCCCTGTTCAACATGCGCCTCCCTCTGTCCCCTTTGGTGGAAAAAATGTAACAAACGACTTTCTGAGGAAGCTCTAAGTAGATATGCGATTCAAAATCACCAACACCAAGCCAGCAAGCGCAAGTAATAGCACCGCTATTGTTAAGGGCACCTCGAAAAACCTCGCTACTTCGCTAAACTTGTGCTTTTCACCCCTAGCTGCGTTGAATAAAATGGACAATAGCGATGCTATGACTCATTTTATTGCGCCTTGCTATGAGCGAAAATCAACGTCGTTTAACTCGTACGAGGTTTTTTGAGGTGCCCTTAAGTTTGCCAACGCCAGCGTTGGTAATTTTGGGCGCATAGACACCATGCATTGAGTTGATCAACAACTCCCTAGACTTAACCCGCATTATTCATGAATACTACCGCGCCCTTGCTTGTCCCTTTATTTGCAACAAATCATTCACGACTTATATTTGTAGGTTGCCACTGCATTGCTGTGTTCATAATGCCCACAAACAATATCGGTTAAGGTGTCATCAACCACTTGCGGTTTTAAATCTGCTTCCAAAACCATCACCATGTCTTCACTACTAATTGGCACTTCTTGTAGGGTCTTTTTATCAATTTTTACGAACATTATTTTCTTCCCCGATAAATTAAAAAGAAGCTCCTAGGAGTCTGTCGGACTTAAAGAAATCGGCTGTAAAAAGATGGCAATTGACCGCTTTCGCCTATATTTTCGTTAAATAGCGATGCTATTCGTCTTAAATATTATATAAGTGCCTCAACTCCATGACTTCTTGCTATAAAAGTTTACTGTTGTCTTTATAATAAAATATATGACAAATGTATCTTTTCCACTAGAGTGCAAGCTTAACTTTTAAATATTGATTTATCTAGAGGGGTTTCAATGAAATTATCCGATGTTGTTTCCGAACTTCACAATGCTCGTGCTGCACATAAAGCATGGGTGGCGCATGCAGAAGCATTGGTTGCAGGTATGCCTTTAGAAAAAAAGCAAAGTCCCATACTTCCCACTGATTGCACCTTTGGACAATGGTACTATGGCCCTGGACAAATGCTACGCAGGCTTCCTGCATACAAGGCTTTGGAAAAACCTCACGATAAACTTCATCAAACATACATGAAAATATTTAAACTTCTTTTTGAGGAGCCTGATATATCCGCTTTAGGACGATTATTTGGCCAAGCAAAAAAAGCAAAGGCTGCACACGTTAAGGAGGCTGAATTACTTATCCCTGCTTTACGCGACCTATCCGATGAAGTGTGTGGCGTACTTGAAAATTTAGAAATTCAAGTCATGAGTGCAGCTAGAAAAGAGGATTTAAGAAAAACTACCGAATCCATGCAAATCACACAAGATTCTGAAGCCTAAGCTGCTTACACACACCTTTTACAATACCTACAAAACGCTGAGCTAACCCCTTAGCTCAGCGTTAAATTTCTTCGAAATCGCATCAATGATTGCCTGCATCGCCTTATCTGAATCTTCTTGCGTAAGTGTACGTTTGGCATCTTGCAGCGCAAAGCGAATACCCAAGCTTACTTTGCCTTCTGGTACGCCTTTACCATCGTACAAATCAAAAATACGCACATCAATGCATGATTGACCCGCAGCTCTTTTAGCCGTTTGCAACACGGCTTCGGACTCTGTGCCACGCTCAAACAAGAACACCAAATCACGTTCTACCGATGGAAATTCAGGAATCGGTTGGAATTTTAAGGTTTTACCCTTATGCAAAGCATCAAGATTAACCGATGCCACAAACACATCCGCATCAATATCAAAGCTGTCAGCCAAATCAGCATCAACTTTACCCACATGACCGACCACAGATTTACCCACGAAAATCTTCGCGGTTTGACCTGCTTGTAAGCCCTGTACTTCATCATCCACCATAAAACGCGCTGTAAGACCACGCTTGGACAACCATGATTCAACAGCACCTTTTAAATCAAAGAAGTCTACCTTGCGCGCTTTATCGTGCCATGTGTCCGATTCAAGCTCGCCAGCCATCAACCAAGCAATTACATTTGTTTCACGGTGTTCTTCATTTGGCCCATTTGTATCACTCCTTGCATCAATCGCAGCATAAATACGACCCTGCTCTACCAATGCGACACCTGCTTGCTGACGGTTCATATTATATTTGGCTGTGTTTAACAAACCAGCCCAAACAGAACGACGCATCACGCTCATGTCGGCAGAGATTGGATTCTGCAACACCAAATCTTTGCCATCACCTTCGATGAATAAACGCTGCTCATCAGCAGAGATAAAGGCATAGTTAATCACTTGCACAAAACCAAGCTCAACGGCACTACTGATGGCTGTATCAACTTTACGCGGATTGATCGTCGCCAAATCAGGCAAGATAGATGGAATTACATCAAAACCAATCACACGCGCATATTCTTCAGATATATCTTCAAACAAAGACACATCATGACGATGACTAGGCACGGCCACTTCAAGCTTGTCTCCATCACGCTCAATAGCAAAACCCATACGACTTAAGACAGCATCAAATTTCGCATCAACGTCAATACCCAAGCGTGACTCAATGCGTTTCATATCCACAGTAATTGATTTGCTTTTTACCAATGCCTCGACATCGCCAACGGTTGTAATCTCACTGGCTTTACCACCAAACAAATCCATAATCATGATGCTTGCTTGATTCATCGCCACAGCAATCATGGCTGGATCAACACCGCGCTCAAAACGCATCGAGCTATCCGAAACCAAACCACACGTGCGGCGTGTGGTACTAATCAATGCAGCACGAAACGCCGCTGATTCAAGGATAATATTCGTGGTTTTATCCGTTACACCCGTGGCTTCCGAACCCATGATGCCAGCCAAAGCAATCACACACTTTTCATCAGCAATCACAACATCACCAGCTTGCAAAGAAACCTCGCGGCCATCGAGTGCCTTAAAGCTTTCGCCTGCTTGTGTAGCCCTAACCTGAATATCACCTTGCAATGTATCAGCATCAAAAGCATGCATCGGTTGCCCTAAATCAAGCATGGTATAGTTCAGCACATCCACCACGCCATTGATAGGACGAAGACCCGCAGCAATCAAACGCGCTTGCATCCAATCTGGAGAGGCTGCAACAGCCGCGCCCTCAATACGGCGCGCCATATACAATGGGTTATCATTGCTTACATCAACGCGAACCTTGGGCGCTGCAACCGATGTATCTGCCTGCACCGCTTCATCACCAGGTTCAATCAATGGTAAATCATAATCAGCCGCTAAATCACGCGCCAAACCACGCGCACTCATGCAATCGCCACGATTCGGAGTAATATCCAAATCTAATACAGCTTCTTCAAGCTCTAAATATTCGCCCACTTCCGCGCCAATCGGTGCATCCTTAGGTAAAATCAATAAACCAGCCGCATCTTCTGCCAAGCCAAGTTCCGCTTCAGAGCAGCACATACCACAACTTACTTGCCCACGAATTTTACCTTTTTTAATCTTTAAACCATTGGGAAGGCTCGTGCCTACCGTGGCTACTGGAATTTTATCACCCTCACCCATATTCGAAGCACCACAAACAATGCCAAGCGGTTCTGCTTCACCCATATCAATCTTTAATAGGTGCAACTTATCCGCATCAGGGTGCGCTGACATAGAGGTGATTTGCCCAACACGCACGCCTTTTACAGCTTCACGCGGCAATTCAATCGATTCAACTTCGTGCCCCAAACGCACCAAATCATCTGCCACTTCTGTCGGTGATTTTGCAAGAGGAGTATGCTCTTTTAACCAAGAAAAAGGAATTTTCATGAGATCAGCCCCCCATCCGGCGTAAGAACCGAACATCATTTTCAAAAAATAGTCTTAAATCAGGAATCCCATGCTTGAGCATCACCAAACGTTCCACACCCAAACCAAACGCAAAACCAGAATAGATTTCCGAATCAATACCGACTGATTTCAATACATTCGGATGAATCATACCACTGCCCAATACTTCAACCCAGCCGCTACCTTTACAGATACGACAGCCCTTAGCTGCACAGAACACACAACCAATATCCACTTCCGCAGAAGGCTCGGTAAATGGGAAATAATGCGGGCGCAAACGAATCTCAATATCTTTTTCAAAATAAGCCGATAAAAAGTGCTTCAACACGCCCTTTAAGTGTGCCAAAGAGACATCTTTATCCACTTTGAAGACTTCCACCTGATGAAACATCGGTGAATGCGTGACATCATAATCACAGCGATACACACGACCTGGTGCAACCACAGCCAAAGGCGGCTGACCACCTGATTCCACACAATTTTTCATGGTACGAATTTGCACAGGAGACGTATGCGTTCTTAAAAGTTTGGCTTGCTGCTCACCGGATGCTTCAAAGAAAAAGGTGTCATGCATAGCACGAGCTGGATGCTCTTGTGGGATATTCAAGGCATCAAAGTTATGAAACTCATCCTCAATTTCTGGCCCTTCAGCAATTTCAAAACCCATTTGTGAAAATATCGCCGTCATTTCATTCAAGCCTTGCTGCACGGGATGCAATACACCGCGTGTTGCGCTCCGCCCTGAAAGGGTAATATCAATACGCTCGGCCTCAATACGCTGCTGCTTTTCTTGCACAGCAAGTGTCGCTTCTGCTGCATCCAAGGCTTCTGCCAAAGCCGTTTTTGTCGCATTTACAAATTGACCAATCACAGGACGATCTTTTGGTGGCAGTTTACCCACACCTTTCAACACACCCGTTAACTCACCTTTTTTACCCAGATAAGCCACGCGTAAAGCCTGCAAGGCATTCAAATCTTCAGCTTCTAAAAATGATGCCAAAGCCTTTTCTTGCAATGCTTTCAACTCACCTTTTAACGAATCAATCTCACTCATGCATTTACCTCATTCCCTCACTACGAAAGCGTAAATACACAAAGAAAAAACATGCTATATGTAGCGAGCCTTAGATCGCTCTTTACATACTTCTTCTCCGCGCCTCCGCGCCTCCGCGGTAAAGCTTTTCATTCCAATAAAACAAAAATGGCAGAGCTGTGATAGCCCTGCCATTGATAAAAAGTAACGCCGACCAAAGTCGGAAAGCCACTACTGGATATTTGCTTTCGCAGTCTCAGCCAATTTTGCAAATGCAGCTTCATCACGTACGGCAATATCTGCCAATACTTTACGATCCAATTCAATGCCAGCCTGTGTTAGACCAAACATAAAACGCGAATAGCTCAAGCCATGCAAATGTGCAGCGGCATTGATACGAACAATCCACAAAGCACGGAATGTACGTTTCTTATTCTTACGGTCACGGTACGCATACTGACCAGCCTTATCGACTGCCTGAGTAGCTACACGGAAACAATTTTTACGACGACCATAATAACCTTTGGCAGCCTTGATAACTTTCTTATGACGCGCATGCGCCTGAACACCTGATTTTACGCGAGGCATTTTTCTCTCCTAAACCTACAAACTCTCTGTTTCAAAAAATAAGCCAATAATACCTATTTACTTATAGACCTGGAATCAAACGATCCAAGGATTTTACATCCGATGGCGCAACCAATGTTGTTCCACGGAATCCGCGAATACGCTTCTGTGACTTCTTCGTCAAAATATGCTGAGCATTCGCTTTGTTGCGTTTCCACTTTCCGCTTCCTGTCTTTGAGAAACGTTTTGCAGCACCGCTGTGTGTTTTCATCTTAGGCATAAATCACCAACCTCTTATTTCTTCAGCGGATTGATGATCATAATCATCTGCCGCCCTTCCATATTGGGCATCTTATCAGGTTTACCCAAATCTTTTACTTGTTCGGCAATATGTTCCAATTGCTCTCTACCACGTCCAACATAAGCCATTTCACGTCCACGAAAACGCAATGAAACTTTAACTTTATTACCTGCTTCCAAGAATTTCCGAACATTACGAAGCTTCACATCCAAATCATTCTGCTCAGTACTAGCACGCACCTTCACTTCTTTAACCTGAATAATATGTTGCTTCTTCTTAGCCTCATTGGCCTTTTTGCTCTGGTCATACTTGTATTTACCGTAGTCCATAATCTTACAGACTGGCGGTCTGGCGTTGGGTGACATCATAATGAGATCAAGACCAACTGCCTCTGCTCTGGCAATAGCTTCTAAGCGTTTCAAAACACCAATTTGCTCGCCATCATGACCAATCACACGCATTTCTGGCGCATCAATGTCATGGTTGACTGCTAACTCTTTTTTCGCGATAAAAGCCCCCTATCGGTGTTACTGATATTCTTTTTGCATATCCTGCATTTCTGCAATCCATGCATCCACAGTTTTTGTACCCAAGTTATCGCCGCTGCGTGTGCGAACTGAGATTGTTTGCTCATCCCGTTCACGGTCACCCACGACCAAAATGTAAGGCACACGATTCAATGTGTGGGCGCGCACTTTATAGCCGACCTTTTCATTTCGCAAGTCCGATTCCACTCTCAAGCCTGCTTGCTGCATTTTTTCGGTCACTTCTTGCACATATTCAGACTGTGATTCAGAAATATTACACACCACAGCCTGCACTGGAGCCAGCCACATTGGGAACTTTCCTTCATATTCTTCAATAAGAATACCAATAAAGCGTTCCAATGAACCCAAAATAGCACGATGCAACATCACAGGCGTCTTTTTACTATTATCTTCCGCAATATATTCCGCACCAAGGCGACCGGGCATCGAAAAGTCCACCTGAATGGTCCCACACTGCCAAACTCGACCCAAACAATCCTTCAAAGAGAATTCGATTTTAGGCCCATAAAATGCACCTTCACCTGGATTCAAACCATATTCAATACCTTTGGATTTTAGAGCCTCATGCAATGAAGCCTCACCCTTATCCCATTGCTCATCGGTTCCCACACGTTGTTCAGGACGATCTGACAAAAAGATAATCACTTCTTCAAAGCCGAATTTCTTATACGTCTCAAAAACCAAATCAATAAAGTCACCAACTTCTGTTTGCACTTGATCTTCGGTGCAGAAAATATGCGCATCATCTTGCACAAAATTCCGCAAACGCATCAAACCATGCAACGTACCTGATGGCTCATTACGATGACAAGAGCCAAACTCAGCCAAACGAAGTGGCAAATCACGATAAGAATGAAGACTTTGGTTAAACACCTGAATATGACAAGGGCAGTTCATCGGCTTAATGGCATATTCACGGTTTTCAGTATTGGTGGTGAACATATCATCACGGAACTTTTCCCAATGCCCTGATTTTTCCCAAAGTTTTCTATCTACCACCTGCGGTGTTTTGATTTCTTGGTAACCATTATTTTGCATCACAGAACGAATTTCATTCTCTACAACCTGCCAAACTGTCCAGCCCTTAGGGTGCCAGAAAATCATGCCCGGTGCTTCATCTTGCAAGTGAAATAAATCTAATTTCTTCGCTAGTTTACGATGGTCACGCTTCTCAGCTTCTTCTAATCGATGAAGATATGCTTTTAAGTCTTCTTTGCTTGCCCAAGCTGTGCCATAAATACGGTGCA
>JALUXZ010000045.1 GCA_027018935.1 Mariprofundaceae bacterium | reverse complement strand
ATTTATTCAAATAGATTTGGCAGACCGTGAGGCAATGGCTGATTTGTTTGCTTCGCATCAGTTTGATGTGGTGGTGAATTTGGCGGCACAAGCAGGCGTGCGCTATTCGATTGCTCATCCACATGTTTATGCTGATAGTAATTTAGTGGGCTTTCTAAATGTATTAGAAGGTTGCCGTCAGAGCAAAGTGAAACATCTATTGTATGCATCGTCATCTTCAGTGTATGGCGAGAATAAAAAGATTCCTTTTGCTGTAGAAGATCGTGTGGACAATCCTATTTCCCTATATGCTGCAACAAAAAAATCCAATGAACTGATGGCACATGCTTATGCCCATTTGTATGGTATTGCGATGACAGGATTACGTTTTTTTACAGTTTATGGCCCTTGGGGGAGACCAGATATGGCATATTTCTCATTTACCAAGGCGATTTGTGAAGGGAAAACGATTGATGTTTATAACCATGGTAACATGAAGCGGGATTTTACTTATATCGATGATGTGGTTGAAGCGGTGGTTCGTTTGGTAAAAAAAGAACCGCAACAATTGTATAAAATCTACAATATTGGGAACCATAGTCCTGCAACATTGATGGACTTTATTGCTTACATTGAATTGGCATTGGGCATGGAAGCGAAGAAGAATTATTTACCCATGCAAGCTGGTGATATATTAGAAACTTATGCTGATGTGCAGGACTTAATGGCTGATGTTGGATTTAGACCAGATACGCCTTTAGAAGATGGAATAGGTCAGTTTGTGGCTTGGTATCGAGACTATTATGGCGCGTGATTTTGAGCAGTTGTTTGCCCATGTAGATTGGTTTAAGCCTGATTTGAAACGGGACTGGGTACGTTACCGCAATGATGATAACCCCAGTGGTATTTGTTGGTTTGTAGCAGCTGAGAGTGATAACCCTGTTTTGTCCGTGATTATTCCAACAGCAGATGCTGATAGAGGTGGCTATTTTGTAAAACTCATGCAATCGCTGACTCAGCAGGATATGCAAGATTTTGAGTTGATTGTGATTAAAGGCGATAAGCGACAAGGGCGTGGTATTAATATCGCCATTGCGAAAGCCAAGGGCAAATATGTACTCACCGTAGATGATGATTCATCGCTACCTGATTCGCAAACATTCAGCAAAATGATAAAAGCTATGGACGAAAACCCTGATATCGGCATGGCAGGTGGCAATAATACTGTGCCTGATTGGGCGACATCGTTTGTGAAACGGGTGATGATTCAAGTGCCTCGTCGCAGTTGGCAACCTGTTTCGGAGATTGTGGATTCGGATTTAGCGGAGCATCCTTGCTTGATTATGCGTGCTGATTTATTTCGCCAAGTGGGCGGTGAAAATGAGGTGATTCCACGCGGGCTTGACCCTTACTTAAGGCAAGTATTTCGCGAAGCAGGTGCGCGTGTTGTGGTGTTGCCGAATATTATTTATCACCACCTACCGCCAGAAACTTGGTCGGGTCTGCTAGGGCAAATGTATCGCAATGGCTATCAAGCGGCGTATGCCAATATTCATTCACCAGAATGGGTGATTGAAACGCCTGCTGAACATGGTGAATTTACATTGCGTGTACCGTTATGGAAGCGTGTATTGCGTTATCCCTGGCGAATGTTTAAAAGTCTTTTCAAAGGACATTGGTTATGGGTGATTTGCCAAATTTGTTATGCGTGGGGCTTTTTACGCGGTTGGTTAAAGGAGAGGTAGCATGACAGAGCAAAATAATGATTGGTCCAGTGAGGAAACTTTTTTTGCACGTTCATGGACACATATTTTTTATTTTTGGAAATTGCGCCAAATCATGCTGGCAAAAACAGTCAAAACCTTGTTGCAAAAACGTCAACAAGACCAATCAACATGTGTGGTGGATTTGGGCTGTGGCCCAGGCACAAATATTTTTGATGTGTATGATGTGTGTGCAGGTTTTGAGCGAGTTCAATGGTTTGGCTTGGATTTAAATCAGCGAGAAACAGCGATGGCAGCTCAGCGTAGTCACTTTCGTGTCGAAGAGCGTGGCATGCAAGGGATTCATTTTATGACAGGGGATATTTTTAAACTTCCCTTTGTTGATAATAGCATTGATATTTTAATTTCCTCTGAAGTGGTTGAGCATTTGCCAGACCCTGTACCAGCACTGGCTGAAATGCAGCGCGTGCTCAAGCCTGGTGGCTATGCTATGGTGACCACGCCCAACCCGAGAAACCTTCCTGAAATGCTGGGTTATGCTATGGATAAAATTACAGGCGGTACATTTAAAAAGTTCTACTGGAAAGGGCAGGATGAAGTTTCTGCCCCGCCACTATCAGCAGAAGTTGGTTTTGGCCATGTATCCGTTCACCCCTTTCCTGTCTGGCAGGCATGGTTGGATAAGGTTGAGTTGCCCGTGGTTAAAAAGGTGCGTGGCCCCATGTTATTTGGTAGCCCATTCTTTGATAGGCAACGTTTTTTGGTTGGGATATTCATCATGCTTGATCCAATCTTAGATTGGTTACCATTCCGTTTTGCCACTACTACCAATTTAGGCATGTTGTGTCAAAAGCCGATTACAGAGGAGGACGTATAGTATGAAGTTATGTGTGGTAGGTAGTGGCTATGTGGGTTTGGTAACGGCTGCATGTATGGCGGAAGTTGGGCATCATGTTGTTGGTATCGATATTGATGCCAGCAAGGTT
The DNA here is from genome assembly GCA_027018935.1 of Mariprofundaceae bacterium. Lineage (GTDB taxonomy): Bacteria > Pseudomonadota > Zetaproteobacteria > Mariprofundales > Mariprofundaceae. Next base: position 1,009 of record JALUXZ010000045.1, on the reverse strand, counting down.
GACTTGCTCAATGCTGGAGGCATTCCGATTTATGAGCCTGGTTTGGATAATTTGCTCAGCAAGAATAAACCACACCTTTCATTCACCACAGATTATGCAGCGTGTGCTGATGCTGATGCCGTCTTTATTGCTGTAGGCACACCGCCTGATGAAGATGGTTCTGCGGACTTACAATATGTGATTGCAGCAGCAAAAAGTGCGGCCATGCATATGCCAGATGGTTGTTTGGTGATTGTAAAATCCACAGTGCCTGTGGGCACAACTGATGCCGTTGCCGATGAAGTCAAGCAGGTGATGGCAAAGCGTGGGGTATCAGCCCATGTGGCATTTAATCCAGAGTTCTTAAGAGAGGGCAATGCAGTTGGCGATTTCTTAAAACCAGACCGTATTATTATTGGTGTTGAGGATGGTGCTACAGAAGCGGCACTTCGTCGTATGTATGCCGCATTTAATCGCAATCGTGATCGTATGATTGTGATGGATAGGCGTTCTGCTGAGCTAAGCAAGTATGCGGCAAACTGTATGTTGGCAACGCGTATTTCATTTATGAATGATTTATCACGCCTGTGTGATGTGGTGGATGGTGATATTGAGAGTGTGCGACGAGGCATAGGTTCAGATGAACGTATTGGACCACACTTTTTGTATGCAGGTATTGGTTATGGTGGTTCATGTTTCCCCAAAGATGTACAGGCATTATTGGCAATGGGTGAGCAGTATGATGTGGATTTACCTGTGGTTTCTGCGACATGGCAAGCCAATAAAACACAACGGCAATGGTTTATTCAGCGCTTGATGAATACGGTGAAATCCCAAGGTGCAAAAAAAGTGGCGATTTGGGGTTTAGCATTTAAGCCTGGTACAGATGATATGCGGGAAGCGCCCAGCATTGATGTGGTCAATGCATTGCTTGATGCGGGCGTGCAAGTGGCAGCTTGTGATCCAGCAGCCACTGACTCCGCACAAGAGATTTGGGGTAATCGCATTGCCTATGAGAATGAGCCGAATG
>JALUXZ010000044.1 GCA_027018935.1 Mariprofundaceae bacterium | reverse complement strand
GCCGGCTTTGGCAAACTTAACAATAGCGGTGCTATTATTTGCGCTTGCCGCCTTGGGGTTGAAAATTTTGAATCGCATATCCACTCATCCAGAGTTAATCAGCACCTCCCTAGCAGATGCTTAGGATAAGGCGAGAGATTAAAAATAATAGTTTACATTGTCAATAATTGATTAGGTTAATTAATTTAGGTAGATTTGTGGCATGAAGAAAGATTTTCAAGTTCAGAATGTAGGCTTGGGTGCAATCATGCCCTTGATTGGCTGTATGACGAGTCGGGTTCGCTATCAGGTTAGTTGTATTTGTGCAATTGAGGGTTACAAATTAACGCCTGAAGAGGCTGACACTTTAATGCTCATTCACCATTGTGAGGGCTTGCCACAGTCCCAGTTGGCAAAAATGCTTGGCAAAGATAAAGCTTCTCTTACAAGGCTTATGAATGCACTGGTGAAAAGTGGGCTTGTTGGTCGAGTTCAGGATGAAAGTGATCGACGTATTGTGCGAGCTTGCATGACAGAAGAAGGCAAGAAGGCTTTTACACGTATCTTTCCGCAACTAAAGGTATTGAGTGAAAAGGTTCTTGATGGATTATCCCAATCAGATGTTGATATGGTCAAACAAGTCATGACTCAAATGGCCATGAATTTGGCAGCGTTGGATGATGATGTGGATGAGCTGCGAGGCAAGGAAGTGCCTTCTAAATAGAGGGCACCTCCCTTGCTTATGAAGCGTGCTTATGCGCGTTCGATATACTCGCCGTTGTCTGTATTTACTTTGATTTTGATGCCTGATTCAACAAATGGTGGAACCATGACAGAGGCTCCTGTTTCCAGCTTGCCTGGTTTGTATGAGCTGGTTGCAGTTTGTCCTTTGATGGAAGCATCACATTCGACCAATTCGAGGATGACTGTTTTAGGCATTTGTACGTTTAAAGGACGCTCTTCATGAAATTCTACGGTGACTTCCATTTCTGGCAATAAATATGGCAGAGCATTTTCTAGCATGTCTTTGCTTAAGGTGATTTGATCATAGGTCTCGGTATTCATAAAATGATAATCATCGCCATCGCAGTAGAGGTATTGCATTTTTACTTGTGATAATACAGCGCGTTCAACGCGTTCGGTTGAGTTGAAACGTTTGTTGGTTTTGTTGCCAGTTTCAATATTACGCATTTCAACTTGCATACAAGCCACGCCTTTGCCTGGTGTGACGTGTTGGGTCTTCATAACCCGCCATAAGATATTATCCACTTCTAGGACATGGCCTACGCGAATGCTTGTTGAATTGATTTGCATCATATTCTCCTGTCTAATTGTTCGGCTTGAGAAGCCATTTAAATTATTCTATGCTAAAGTTTACGCAACGATAGCTTTGAGCTGTACTTACGACAAGGCATGGCTGGATTTACACAAAAGTTTAAGAGGTTTAAAGGAGGTTATTATGCTACGGTTGATGATAGGAATTTTATTAATGACATGTTGTGTTGTGGGTGTGGTGCATGCCGTAAATATTTACCAATGGAAGGATTCTGGTGGCATTACTCATTTTACAGATAATGCAATGAATGTTCCAGAAAAGTACCGAAAAGTTGCCAAGCGTGAGGTCAATAAATTGCGAATCTCAGGTAGTAGTGAAGATGCGCAAGGTAATCCCAAAGCTTTGGGTGAGGCGGTTTGGCTTGGTAAGTGTGCCTCATGCCATACAACAGGTGAGAATGAGAAAGATAAACTGGGGCTAGGAATATTAACAGTCAATCAACAAACTAAATTTCCAGCAACGGTTGAGAAAATTGTTCCGAAATTACGCTGGGCTGCGAGTGGTCGCTGGTCAGATATGCCAAGTGTTGATGTGACTGATGAGGAACTAAAAAAGATTGCCAAGTTTATTCTTGGAGATCAATAAATGGGGAAAATCTTGGATGTTAAAGCGCAGGAGGCGATGGATCAGTTTGTCATGAGTCTTGATGATTCGGAAGGGCTAAAAATAGACGATGTAGAGCCTTGTATGGAGATGTTTGCTGATTATTTATTGTATTATTCAGACTTGTTCCAAGATGAAATGGAAGTAGATGATGTATCACTGGATGAATGGGAGGCTGCTCTAGAAGGTTATATCGAGAAGCTATTTGAAGGTGATATGGAACGTACGGCAGAACTGGGTGGTTTGTTATTGTCTCAAATTGAGGCTGGGCATATTAGGGATTTTCTTGGTTGGTATTTATTAAGAGAGCCTGCCATAGATAGCCTAGGCATGGAATCGTTTGCGCTAGTGCTGCATGCTTGGATTGATTTTATGCTAGCTAAAACATGGTTGGATGATGTGAAGTATGAAGGCTTTATAGATGTTTTGGACGATGTTGTGTCGGAAGCATCGCGCGCCGCGAAAGTTGCACATTTATTACTATATTTTGTGCGTTTGGGTGGCGGCGTTTCACCACGTTTGCGTGGCAAACGTTTTGAATCATTTGTTGAAGGACATGCGCGTATTGATTCGATTGATATGGATGCCAAGCATGTGTTTATGGGCTTTGATAATCAAGATAAATTGATTGGCCCTGTCTGCCTACCTTTGGAAATTATTTCTTATTTATGTAAAGGTGATGTGCTGGATGTGGAGTTGGGCAAGCGTGGTGGGCAATGGATGATGGTGGATATTGGTCCTGTGTATCCAGCCTGCGTGTATGTTGAAGCTGATGAGTTGCAAATGCCTGATAAATTGACATGAGTTTGTTGAGCAAAAGGAGAAGATAGTGCAAGAAAGAATCGCAGTTGTGTTTGATTTTGATGATACCTTGGGTCCAGATAGCACGACAGGCTTTCTTAAGCATGCAGGCTTGAAAGATTTGGGTGGATTTTGGCAACAAGTTGGCAATATGATGGCTGAAGATTGGGATCCTGTGCCAGCCTACTTGATGCACATGATTTATGCCGCTCAGCACGGAGATATTGCTCCTTTGACTCAACAAGCCTTGGCAAATTGGGGTAATGCCTTGCCATTGTTTGATGGTGTTGAAGATATTTTTTCCCATTTAAGGAAAGTCGTAAAAGAAGCAAATCCGCGAGTAACATTGGAATTTTATCTTATAAGCAGTGGCATTGGTGATGTCTTGCGGCATATGAATGTTGCACATGAATTTACCGATATTTGGGCATCGGAATTTCATTATGATGATGATGGTAATGCAGTAACACCGCGTAAAATCATTAGTTTTACAGATAAGACGCGTTATATATTTCAGATTCAGAAGGGTATTGTTGGGCAAAAATCACGTGGCGAACCTTTTGCAGTAAACAAACGTGTGCCTGCAGATCAAGTCCGCATTCCCTTGAATCAAATGGTATTTGTGGGTGATGGTTATACCGATATTCCGTGTTTTTCGTTGATTAAACAACATGGTGGCATTCCTGTTGCCGTGTATGATCAACGGCATACGGAAAAGTGGAGAAATGCCTTTCAGTTTGTTGCTGATGGTCGTGTATCAAATTTACATTCCGCCAATTATCAACAAGGCTCGGATTTAACCAACTTTCTTTCCATGGCGGTGCGTAGCTTGGCGGAAAGAATTGCTGTATCGGCAAGTAGTTACCAAGGGTAAAAAGTGTTGTTGTAACTATTGGGCACCTCGAAAAACCTCGGTACTTCGCCAAACTTGTGCTTTTCACCCCTAGCTGCGTTGAATAAAATGGACAATAGCGATGCTATTACTCATTTCATTGCGCCTTGCTATGAGCGAAAATC
>JALUXZ010000043.1 GCA_027018935.1 Mariprofundaceae bacterium | reverse complement strand
GGTTGCTTGGAGTAAATCATTTATGAAACTCAAATGTATTGGATTAGGTGGTTGATACGTTGATGTGGATTTTGAGTAATTTCTACATATTTATTAATCATAATATTGACTTTATAGATTAATATATACAAAGTTATTCATCATGACATGGAATTGGCAACAAAAAAACTGGCCTCATTTTAAATATAACGCATCTGCATTGCAGGATTTTGAAGATTCTTTTATCAAAGAATCCGCCAAACTTATGGGTGCATCGGATATTGTCACCGAAGAGCAGCAGCAAAGGTTCGCTATTGATTTGATGAGTGAAGAGGCGTTGAAGAGCTCACGCATTGAGGGCGAGCTGCTGAATCGGGAGAGTGTTGCATCATCTCTGTTGCGACAATTTGGGTTTGCTTTGGATGACAAAATTATTCAGGCGAATGACAAGGAGCGAGGGGTTGCCGCTGTTATGCTGGATAACTACCGCTCATATGATAAGCCGTTAACACATGAGCGTTTATTTGCATGGCATCCGTGCATTGTCACCCAATCGTTGTTGGTCAGAGATATTGGCATGTATCGCACTGGATCTGAGCCGATGCGGATTGTATCGGGATACGAAGGTCATGAGAGAGTTCACTATGAGGCACCGCCTTCAGATCGTGTGCCTGCCGAAATGGATGCATATATCACATGGTTCAATGATACAGCACCCAATGGTTCGAATCCGCTTCCTGCATTGGCTCGTGCTGGTATTGCACATATCTACTTTGAGGCGATTCACCCCTTTGATGATGGCAATGGCAGAATAGGCCGTGCTTTAAGTGAAAAGGCTCTGGCACAGTCACTGGGAAAGCCCGGTCTTTTTGCGCTTTCTCATGTCATTGAAAAAAACAGGTCTGAATATTATAGGCAATTGGAAATCAATCAGAAGAAGCTATCGATCGACAGTTGGCTTTGTTATTTTGCCAAAACCACATTGGGTGCGACTGCACATTCACAAAGATTGGTTCGATTTATTGTGGAGAAAACCCGGCTGTTTGATCGTGTTCGAGACAAGATCAATGCTCGTCAGGAAAAGGCTTTACGGCGCATGTTTGCGGAAGGAATGGATGGTTTTGAAGGTGGCATGTCCGCCAAGAATTATATGAAAATCACAGGTGCTCCGATTGCGACAACAACCCGAGATCTTCAGTCATTGGTTGAAATGGGAGCTATGCTAAGGACGGGGCGACTTAAGGGTACACGATACTGGCTCAATCTTGGTGAAGCGTTTGATAATCTTAGGCTTGAACACCTGAAAATGACCACCAAGTAGGGGATCGCAATGAAGTATGCGAAATGGTTGTGTCCAACGTGGAGATAGCGGTTTGAAAAACTTCTACTTTTAAATGAGGTTAAAAGTGGGATGCGTTACTGGATACCTGTAACTATTGAGTGGTATATGAATGCCCCATTATTTGGATAAAAAACCAGTGGATGACCATTTTTGTCTGCTTTCGCAGGATGATTTGCAATCAAATGACGATTACTTAAGTTTGTTTCGTTTCAAGTTAATTGGGAGAGTCTTGTGAAAATTATAAATATTGAGAAACATCCTTTTTATGAGATTGCTTATATCTCATCGAGTCGCCGTGGTCCGGCGCGTCATTGCCGTTTACCGTTTTATAAGGTGTTTGTCGATGCATTGCCAGATGGAATCTCTGCGATTGCCGTAACCTCGGATTTGCAGGGGCGTGAAGGTGGTGAAGCAAACCGTTTGCTGGGAGAAGTGGTGAGTGAAGAATTACGTTTGCTTGCCGATGTTGAAGATATTCCGCATGTGAATGGCGTGATTCTGGCAGGGGATATGTATGATTATCCCGACTGTCATAAGCTCGGCGGTTCGGGTGATGTAACCGATGTCTGGAATGCCTTTGCCCATGATTTTGAGCATGTGATCGGTGTGCATGGCAATCATGATATGGTGGATGAAGATGTGTTGTCCGCATCGGTGCATGTGTTGGATGGTAATTGCGTGGATGCCATGGGCTTAAGCATTGGTGGTGTATCGGGAATCATCGGTAGTCTACATCGTAATCAACGTAAGTCAGAGGCTGACTTTAAAAAGAACCTGCAACGTGTATTGACTAAAAAAACAGATTTGATTGTGCTGCACCAAGGTCCGGATGACCCTGAAACAGGTCGAATTGGAGAGCCTATGGTGCGTGAAGCTTTGGAAAGTAAAGGTAGTGGTATGGTTATATTCGGGCATTGCCCATGGCAAGATCCTTATGCTGATATAGGTGGACACCAGGTGCTCAATGTTGATGGTAGAGTCATGTTATTGGTGACTCAAAATGAATGAAATTAATCAAATATTAGATTTTATTGTTGAAGTTGAGAAATTAAAATCAGTTCTTCGCAAATCACGCCCTGTTGGGTTAAATCGTTATGAAAACTCTGGTGAGCATAGTTGGCACGTCTGCTTGAGTGCTTTAATGTTAAAAGAGTACGCTAACGAACCTGTTGATATAAACCATGTCATTAAAATGCTTCTCATTCATGATTTGGGTGAGATTGATGCGGATGATAAAATCATCTATTTAAGTGAGACCCCTGAGCAGAAATCAAAGGAAGAGGATGGTATTGGTCGTTTGTTGGCAATGCTTCCAAATAATATGGGAAAAGAATATTTAGTGTTGTGGAAAGAGTTTGAAGCAGGAGTAACACCAGAATCCAAGTATGCCAAAGCCATAGATAGAGTTCCGCCCTTACTTCAAAATATTCATGATAATGGCCATGGCTGGCAAAAGCACAGTATTCCCAAGGAGATGGTTTTTTCTCTAAATAGCATAAGAATTTCTGCAGGAAGTGATAAGCTTTGGGAAACGATGGAAATAAAGCTTAACGAAGCCGTAAAAAATGGACTTTTGAATTGAAAAATAACCCAACTGATAAATAGATTAAAGAGTATTAGTCTATGCTAGATGCTTATATTTAGGTGTAGGCTGCTCTGGGGTCTGACAGTTTTTGTCCGAGGAGCGATAATCATTCACTCATGATTACTATTATTGATTTTAAAGCTTCAGGGCTTGAATCGGATAGCTCTACCCTATTCAGGCGGTCATATTCATACCAGCGAGGACTACATGACCAGCGATGATACGCGTGTCATTTCAAATTCTCGAGGCTATGTCGAGCATGCCGAACACAATAAAAAATTTATAAGGGAAACGAAATGATTATTTATATTCATGGCTTTAACAGCTCCGGCCAGTCTGGTAAGGCACGCGAGTTGGCTGACATCTTCCCGGATGAACAGGTGTTTGCTCCGGATCTTCCCTGGCAGCCGGAGCTGGCCATTGCACTGTTGAAACAGTTAATCGAGTCGCATCGCGATGAGTCTATATTGCTGATCGGATCATCGCTGGGTGGCTATTATGCACAGTATCTTGGAGACCGTTTTTTATTGCCAGTTGTGTTGATCAATCCTGCTCTGAATCCTGTGCCGCTGTTGCTTGGCAGTGTGGGTGAACAACGCAATTATTATACACAAGAAGTCTATCATCTGACTGAAGAGGCAGTGCATTCACTGCAAGCTTATGCCGTGGATGCGGTTGGTATGAAAAAGCCTGTGCTGGTGTTATTGGATAAGGGTGATGAGTTAATCGACTATCGGATTGCTTTGGAAGCATATCAGGGCATCGGTACGGTAAAATGCTTTGATGGCGGTTCGCATCGCTTTGATCATCTGGATGCGGTTCGGGATTTGTTGGTGGTGTTTCACTCAGT
>JALUXZ010000042.1 GCA_027018935.1 Mariprofundaceae bacterium | reverse complement strand
AAGCACCCAATGCGATACCCACCAAATAAGGCTTCTCTAAAGCCCCGTCCAAACCATGCGCATAGGTTGAGAATACTGGCAGAATTAAAAACAAGCCCATCATACGCAGCCCAAAAATACTCGCCAACGAGGCTGCTCCTCTGCGTTCTTCAACACTCATTTCTGTAGAGAGTTTTTGCTCTATCACAGCTTCTTTTGTCACCTTTTTCTCCTTATGACCATACAATCCAAAATATTAGCGCCATTATTTAAATGGCCACTCACCCAATCCCAACCGCAATACATTCTCATCATCACACAAATCCACAACTGTAGTCGGAGTCATCCCTCCCCAACCTGCATCAATCAATACCGCTGCCAAATGCTGGCATCGCTCACCCATCTGTTCAGGATCTGTTGCAATATATTCTTCATCAGCAAACTGCATTGACGTTGCCAACAAAGGCTCCCCCAACTCATCCAATAACATCGAACACACCGCATGACTCGGCATACGGATTCCCACATCTTTACGCTTACCAAACACCCGTTTGGGTAATGTTCCCGTTGCTGGCAAGATAAAGGTATAAGAGCCAGGCAAACAACGTTTTAAAATACGGTGTGCTTGATTATCCATATTTACATAATTTGCTGCCTGCGATAAATCAGATACCACCAAAGACCATAAATGTTTATTATCAAGTTGACGTAACTGACGCACCGCATCTTGAGCTTGTAATGCTTGTGGCAGCATCATGATTGCATAGGTTGTTTCTGTCGGCACAATAGCAAAACCACCTTGCCTCAATACATCCGCTGCCCTGCGAATCTGACGAATTTGCGGACGCTCTGGATGCACTCTTACATGTTCAAATATTTTTGACATACCCTAAAATCCCAAGATGCCTTTTAGACCTTTTTGTATTTGTTGTTCGGGGGTCAAAGGTTGTGACTTTGGTTTAATTTCAGCAGGCTGAGTCTTAGCTGGCTTGGCATTCTTGCCGCCTAACAAAGCGCCCAATGCTCCGCCCACACCTCCAGCACCGCTACCCACTATACCGCCTGCATTTTCGAGAACTGATTTTGCATCCAATTCAGGTTTAATGCTCGGCGATGCAAATGGCCCGTAAATATGCAATGGAACCGACAAGCCTTTACGTACCGTTACAGTATCGCCTTGCCCGACCAATGAACCAATTAATTTAGGGCGCACATGATAATCAAGTGTGCTGCTAGGTAAGTTAACCACACCTTTACCTGTTAAACGAAACAATGGTGATGCCATAAATAAATCATCGTTTTTTGCAATACCATTACGAATTTTAAAGCTGGCTTGAAGCTGTGCAAAATCAGTATATTGCGCCCCTGTTGATTTTTGCAAGCCAAGTGAGGATAAGTTTCGTAAGCCACCTGCAATATCAAAACCTTTCACTCTACCATTTTGCAGCAATAATTGTCCCGTACCATTTAAAGAAGCCATAGCCGCCTTTGGAAGCAAACCTATTGCCTTTAAATTAGTATCCAGACGCATCGTTCCATCCAATAAATCTGTATCTGCAACTGCTTGCAAAACAGGCTTTAGTTTCAAGCCCGAAATATGAATGGATTCCGTCCAACTCGCAGGGTAGCGATTTACATTCAAACTGGCATTTTCTCGAACCTGCCCCTCTGCCAAATCAAATCCCAAGGGGGAAAGTGTAAACACGCCACGCTCACCTTTCAAAGTGCCGCGCAAATGCCCTAATTCCAAGCCACGCATCAATAATTTTTCAACCTGCATCTGCATGGATACACGCCAAGGTTTTAAAAAGCGCAAGTCTGGCTCAACAGCAGCTACAGTAGAATCATCTGCTTTTTTACTCGATGCGCCATTATTAGAGGGGTTGCTAGAACTGTTCGCAGTAGCTTCTACAGGCTGCGGCAACCAAGGATCAAGGTGCAGTGTTTTCGCTGCCAAACGCAAACGAATATCGGGTGCTTTTGCAAAGCCTGCACTACCCGATAATTGTACAATCTCACCATCCAACAACAGCTGCATATCCCTCAAATCAACGCGATCTTTTGTACCCGCCAGTGAGGCTCCTATTTTCAAGGTTTTCCATGCTGATGGGTGCGCCGCATACATTTGTTTCAATTCTGGTAGCAAGCCTGCCAACCATGTACGTTGAATATTTTCACCCTGAACACGCAAGGTATAACGCGGTGCTTTACTTAACTGCTTCACATCACCTTGTATGTTAAATAAAGCTTTATCATTGATGGCAATGCCCACATGATTCAAACGCAGCGTGTTCATAGTTGGCATTTCCACTTTCCAATCCAGTGCAATATTCATCGCAGCCTGTAAAGCCCCTTCACCAGCCAATAAACGCAAACCATCAGGACGTTGCTCTAATTGCATATTCAACATCACACTTGCTTTGTTCACATCACCCAATTTCTCAGGAAAAGAGCTTATCCATGCTGCAAAGGATTTTAAACGAATCGCATCACTTTTAAGCGACAACTGAACAGGTAACTTATTAACATCCAATGATGCCAAATCTCCCACAGGACCGACTTGTGCATCTATATCAATTTTATCATCATTCAAACGTGCTGAAACCTTTACTCCAACAGGGTGCTCTAGTTGCACATCATCCAGTTCAACCTGTACATCTGTCAATGCAATACGTACATTTGATTGGGCATCTTGCCAGATAAATTTACCATTAAGAAGTTGTAAAGACTCTGCGCTTAAAGCAGCCAGACCAGCCCCTGATTCTTCATTATTTTTCACATCCAGCGAACTATCTTTTGAAGATCCTGCAACTGCGGTGACTGATTCAGATGAGGCTGGCAATAAATCTTCCCAGTTCCCTTCCCCCTTGGCATTACGCTCCATAAAAATTTCGGGTGCCTCAAGTTTAAAGCGAACAATTTCTAACCTCTGACTTAACAAGGGTAGTAAAGCCACCTGCACATTAAGGTGTTTTACCTTCAAAAAATCACGTTCTGAAAAACCCTGACGGTTTGCTAAGCTAACGTCATCCAAGGTAACCCCAACCCAAGGAAACAAGGAAGCTTGCAGCCCACCAATCTTTAGGACGCGTCCTGTAGCATCTTCCACTTGTTGCTCAATTTCTTGTTTGTAATCTTCTACATTCAAGAAAAATGGTACAAGTAACAATAAAACAACCACAAGTGCCAAGACACTTAAACTATATTTAACAATTTTTTTCATCATTCCCCCCCCAAAATATCTTCCACGCACTAAATCTCACATCATCCCATTAAAACACAAACAACATTTGTAATATTGGGCACCTCGAAAAACCTCGCACGAGTTAAACGACGTTGATTTTCGCTCATAGCAAGGCGCAATAAAATGAGTCATAGCATCGCTATTGTCCATTTTATTCAACGCAGCCAGGGGTGAAAAGCACAAGTTTGGCGAAGTACCGAGGTTTTTCGAGGTGCCCTATTGTATCTGGAGCACCCTACACTTAAGGGAAACAATCCAATAGTTCCTCAAAAGCATGCAATACTTTATCTGCACCCTCATCATGCAAGTACTGCGTATTTTCAGAGCCAAAAGCAGCCCCAAAAGAAGCTATACCAGCAGCTTTTGCCATCTGAATATCAAAGTGTGAGTCACCCACCAAGGTGGTGTTTTTAGCCTCAACACCCAATTCTGACATACATTCCAATGCCATTGCGGGGTGAGGCTTGGAATGACAACAATCTGCTGTTCGCCAAGTGTAAAAATACTTTTTTAAATCAAAACGCAATAAAACT
>JALUXZ010000041.1 GCA_027018935.1 Mariprofundaceae bacterium | reverse complement strand
ATACCAAAGGAACCCATGCTACCCATAATACCCTTTCCAACCACACCATAGCTGAGGATTGAATAGCGACCTGTTGCCCAACTGTTGCTGTTATACCCATTTCTTACTCCTGTTTATACTTATACTTTTACTTAAAACTCTACGCCCTGCTGGGCTTTGATACCTTTTTCCTTAAACGCATGTTTAATCATACGCATTTCAGTGACGGTATCAGCCACCTCAATCACTTCTTCTGCCGCATTGCGGCCAGTTAAGACAAGATGCATCCAGCTAGGTTTTTTCTCGCGAATAAACGCGGCAATTTCTTCGCCTGAAATCCAACCATAACCAGTGCAATAATTTATTTCATCAAATAGAATCAAATCATACTGATGCGAACGTACTTTTTCCTTGCATAAATCCCAAATTTCTCGGCTTGTTTTGATGTCTTGCTCAGGATTTTTAGTGTCCCAAGTAAAGCCATCACCCAGCGCATGCCATTCAATATTATCAAACTTTTCAGCAGCTTTCTGCTCGCCAGTTTTCCATTTTCCTTTGATAAATTGAATCACGCATACATTCATGCCCCATGCCGCAGCACGAAACACCATGCCAAATGCCGAAGATGATTTGCCTTTGCCATCACCTGTGTGCACAAGTGTCACCCCTTGCCTATGTTCTCTGCGTTTAATTGCCATACTTAACTCCTCACCGCAAAGGCGCAGAGTACACAGAGGAACACAGAGGATTTATATATTATTGAAACCATGAAGCGACCTCCTCAGGTTGGCTGGGGAAATACCAATGAATATACGATGCCCTTAAATTCCTGTAACGCATACCCTCATCACCTCTTGTCACCACAAAAGCACTTTGCGTGTCTCTGCATCTCTGCGCCTGTGATGAATTGCCATCGGCAAGAAGCCTGCCCCCTGCGGGTACCGAGGTAAATAATCGTTTAGAGTGATGAAACTCATGCCCATGCACACCGCTTGCGTCTTCTCTATAACCCAAACCTGCCAGCTTATCTTGCATGGTAAATATGCAAGGTAATACCCTCGCCATGACTGCTGTTTCGCCTTGTTTATCGCTAATGCTTTGCCCAAGCTGCATCATGCCACCGCACTCTGCCAACACTGGTTTATCACTTTCAACAAAGGCTTGGATGGAAGCCCAACTTGTCGATTGTTCCAAAGCCGACAAATGCAATTCAGGATAACCACCCGGTAACCACAAAGCATCCGTACATTCAGGCAGAGCATCCCCAGCTAAGGGCGAAAAATATAGAATTTCTGCGCCTTCAGCCTGTAACCATTCGATATTGGCAGGGTAAATAAAACAACAAGCCTTATCTTTAGCGACCGCTATGGTCTTGCCATCAAGACGCGGCGATACGGAAGAACACATAGTCTGCATTACATTCTGCTCTGCGAAACTCTGCGTACTCTGCACCTCTGCGGTAAAGCTTTTTTCCACATGCAAACAATTCGAAAAATCAGGCAAATCCAATTCATTAGGCATTTTCAAACCCAAGTGCCGTTCAGGAAGCTGTGGCGCATCTTTGCCCAACCATGCAACTAGCGGAGGTAACGCGAACTCTTGCAACAACTCGCGCAAGATTTTGGCATGATTTTCACTACCGACATGATTGGCAATAATCCCTGCAATGTTCACACCCATATTATCAGTTCTGGCTTTAAACCCTTCCACCAATGCCACGATTGAACCGCTCATGCCTTTGGCAGACACCACCAACAACACAGGCACATCCAACTGCTTTGCCAAATCTGCACTTGAGCCCACACCGCCCACACCTTTTTGCCCATCAAATAAACCCATCACACCTTCAATGATGGCAAGATCTGCATCCGCAGCTTTTTTATGCAAAAGCCCTTTGCTCTCTTCTGCACCAACCATGCGCGTATCCATATTATAAGATGTCCGTCCACAAACGACTTTATGCCACATAGGGTCTAAAAAATCAGGTCCAGACTTAAAGGGCGCAATAATTTTACCCGCAGCTTTTAAATGCTGCATCAAGGCAAGCGTTGCCGTGGTTTTCCCGCAGCCTGATTGCGTGCCTGCAATCAAATATGTCTTATGACTCAAACTCATGGAAGGTGTATTTCCATACGCAACATCATCACTTTTGCCGCGCTTAGCCTTTTATCACCACTGGGGTGTTGAATCCATTGGAATGCTGGGTGAATTGAAATATATTTAGTCACTGGCGTATAGTAAGCGATTTCAACTGCTGTTTCAGCAGATGCAAGGTTATTTATGCGTTTATTTGAGCCGCTAAAACCTGCCCGTGCCACCGCAATACCAAACACATCATCTTCTCGACTTGGAAAAACCCCATGCAGATGCAAGCCCGCACCCAAATAATTGCTAATTTCATTGCGATCCGAAGGTGTAAAACCAAGTTGCATAAACACTGCCACACCGTCATTGATTGCCTGATCAACCACCGCATAAACGCCATAATTCGATTTATAACGCCTGCCATCGGGAGCAAGTTTTTCCGCCGTATCCGTCCATGCACCCAATTTGTATGCAGAGAGATCTTGCGACAAGCCTGTTTCGGCAATCAACATCAAACCTTCTTTTGCGACATCAACCGCACGAGTTGCTGGATCACCATCATAAGCCGCTACACGAAAGTAATGATTGGCATCATACACATTCAAGCGCGCTGCCCAGCCTGCTTCTGGCCATAATGATGTTGCTACATTACCTGACATCTCAGGTCCTATGCCAAAGGAAGAGTTTAAGAACCATGATGCATATTCGGAAACATAAAACTCCGCATTTAAATCATCTAAACCCAACAAAAGGGAAACATGGTCGCCCAACATTTGTTGATAGTAAAATTGCTGCAAGCGCGTACGGTTACCATCAGCAATATTCGATGCTGTTTGCACATCGCCAATAAAACTTGAAGGATCCACCCCTTGATTGCTTAAGAACTCAACAAACCATTTTCCGCCTTGCCACCAACCTGCTTGCGCAGTGTCAACCGTAACCGTCAAATCTGCTGTGCTTAAGTAGGATGAGTCTTTCTTCAAACCACCACTTATATTGCTAACACTTTCACCAATATACACCATCTCAGTGGTAATAGCGGCATCATCACTCGCCCATGCAGCCCCACCAAAGGAAAATAGTATAAATGGCATAATCCACTTGTTTTTCATCAACATCTTTTCACCAGCGCCCACCCGCGCATTTAAAATACACGATGCACAAAAGGAGCCTTGATATGGTTGATATGCAGAAAAAGTGCGCGCAGAACAGCAATGGTTTTGGAACACATCTCGACATACGCCTTCACCCCGAAGTGCATTCGCACGCTTATCCTATTTGGGACAAGCTCGCTTCAAGGCCGGTCTCCTGGCTTGCCATCATCCTTCTTTATCCATGTCTTCCCAAAGCATTAGCTTCAGTGACGTGCGGATAAAGTCGTCAGGCTTTACAGTAGCGGGGGCTGCGTCGGATTAGATATATCGCACCGAACTTCCCGTTTCACCCTTTGGTCAAAAAACCATCAGGCACCTTAAAACACGCCGAAGCGTAAACTTCTTTCATAAAAAAATCTACGCTAGTCTTTTCCAATACAGAATGCGTCTGAAATAATTTGAATCTGCCATGCTAAGGGGATGTTGGTAGAAATAAGAGAAGATGAACTACACACACTGGATGATATAGGCTGTTTTTTACATGCCACATCATGCTCTACGATGGAACTCCAAGGCAGCAAAGCGGATGTTTATAAGTG
>JALUXZ010000040.1 GCA_027018935.1 Mariprofundaceae bacterium | reverse complement strand
TACCAATCAACAAATTGTTTCACACCGCTCTTCAATGGCATATCGGGCTTAAAGCCGACATCATCCATAAGAGCTTGTACATCAGCACTGGTCGCCACAACATCGCCCGCCTGCATTGGCATAAAGTTTTTCTTAGCTTCTATGCCCAAAGCATCTTCAATTGCCTTAATAAAGTCCATCAATGCAACAGGCTGCGAATTCCCTATATTATAAATCCGCCAAGGAGCTTTACTTGATGCAGGGTCTGGTTTCATGCCTGTCCAAGCTGGATTAGGTTCAGCTGTAGAATCAAGAACGCGAATCACACCCTCAACAATATCGTCAATATAGGTGAAATCACGGCGCATTTTGCCATGATTAAATATATTAATCGCACGACCTTCTAAAATCGCTTGTGTAAATAATATAGGCGCCATATCAGGGCGACCCCATGGGCCATATACAGTAAAAAAACGTAATCCCGTCGTTGGCAACTGGTATAAATGCGCATAACTATGCGCCATGAGTTCATTGGCTTTTTTGCTTGCTGCATACAATGATAATGGGTGATCCACATTATCATGTACTGAAAAAGGCATCGTTTCATTCGCGCCATACACCGATGATGATGATGCATAGACCAAATGCTTAATCTGATGATGTCTGCAACCTTCTAAAATATTCACAAACCCAACAATATTACTATCAACATAAGCATGTGGATTTTCCAGTGAATAACGCACACCAGCCTGCGCAGCCAAATTCACTACTTTATCAAACCCCTCTTCTTCAAATAAGCCTTCGATACTCGCACGATCTTCAAGGTTCATCTTTACAAATCGGAAATGGGAGTGCCCTGAAAAACGAGCCAAACGAGCTTCTTTTAAACTCACTTCATAATAATCATTGAGATTATCCAAGCCAACCACTTGATCACCGCGCTCAAGTAAACGTAAACATACCTCTGCGCCAATAAATCCCGCCGCACCCGTTACAAGAATTTTACTCATAAACGCCAAACATTAAAGCCGGCCGTTGCTAGTTCATTTCTATCGAATGCTGACTTCACATCCATAAAAGGCGTACCCTTCTCAATATCAAGCAAGCTTGCCCATGCCGAAGGGCTTCGCTCCAGCAAAGCATCGTGTGCAACGGCTGCAACGACAGCATCCACCTTCGTCACGCCTTTTAAATCTGATAATTCAATGTCATATATTTCTTTGGCATTCGCTGCATTGGCAACGGGGTCATGCACAACAACCTCAACCCCATAAGACTCCAACTCTCGAATAACATCAATCACGCGCGAGTTCCTTAAATCCTCACAGTTTTCTTTAAAGGTTAAACCCAACAACAAAACACATGCGCCTTTAATTTTTCTATCCGCAGCAATCATTTGTTTGATGGTTTTGCCCGCAATAAAACGTCCCATACCATCATTAATTTCTCTTCCCGATAAAATAACATCCGGCTGATAGCCCATCATTTCTGCCTTATAAGTTAAGTAATAGGGATCGACACCAATGCAATGCCCACCCACCAAACCAGGGCGAAACGGTAAAAAATTCCACTTGCTACCCGCAGCCTCTAAAACATCTAGGGTATCAATATTTAATGTGTCAAAAATAACTGCCAATTCATTCATCAAGGCAATGTTTAAATCACGTTGCACATTTTCAATCACTTTTGCTGATTCGGCAACCTTGATACTTGCTGCTCGATGCACACCCGCTTCAATAATCTGCTCGTAAAGATTTGCCACCTTTTGTAAAGTCATGGCATCTTGACCAGACACCACTTTTACAATTTTCTCCAATGTATGCACTTTATCACCAGGGTTCACACGCTCTGGAGAATAGGCAACTTTAAATCCTTCCCCACACTTTAAACCCGATTCACGCTCCAAAATGGGTACACAAACATCTTCGGTCACACCTGGGTAAACGGTGGATTCAAAAATAACAATCGCATCTTTTTTAAGATTTTGTCCAACCGTTTCTGTTGCTTTGATAACAGGTGTTAAATCTGGTTGATGTGCATGGTCAACAGGTGTCGGCACAGCAACCACTACAAAATCAGCTTGCGAAATATCGGATGTTTGCGTGGTATATTCAAGCTGGGCAGCCCGCACAAACAAATCCTTTTCCATTTCGCCTGTTGGGTCATAACCCTCTCGGTAAGCATCTATTTTGCTTTGAGAAATCTCAAAACCAATCGTGGGCATCACCCTTCCAAAAGCCAAAGCCAACGGCAGACCAACATAGCCTAGCCCAACAACAGCAACCTTTTCTTTCACTATATTCTCCTAAGACCGTCAGGCTTTAAACAAGAAAAATACCACTCAATCCTTGCCAAATAAATCACGCGTATAAACCTTATCTTCCACATCCATAATGTCATCTGCTAGTCGATTGGCAACAATCACATCCGACATCGCTTTAAACTCACTCAAATCTTTTATCACTTTTGAATGGAAAAAATCATTGTCTTCAAGTACAGGCTCATACACAACCACTTCAATACCTTTGGCTTTAATCCGTTTCATCACCCCTTGAATCGATGATGCCCTGAAATTATCCGATCCAGTTTTCATAATTAATCGATAAATACCGACCACTTTAGGCTTCCGCTTAATAACTGCCTCAGCAATAAAATCTTTTCGCAAGCTGTTCGCATCAACAATTGCACCAATCAGGCTGCTGGGAACATTTTCATAATTGGCTCGTAACTGTTTGGTATCTTTGGGCAGACAATAACCACCATAGCCAAATGATGGATTGCTATAATGACTACCAATACGCGGATCCAAACCAACCCCTTCAATTATTTGTTTGGTATTCAAGCCATGGCTTTCAGCATAACTGTCCAGCTCATTAAAATAAGCCACGCGCATCGCCAAATAGGTGTTGGAAAATAATTTCACAGCTTCAGCTTCTGTGGAATCCGTGAATAAGACTGGAATATCTTTCTTTACCGCTCCTTCAAGCAATAACGATGCGAATTTCTCTGCTCTTTCTGAACGCTCGCCTATAATAATCCGCGAGGGATGAAGATTATCATAGAGTGCACTACCCTCACGTAAAAACTCTGGTGAAAAGATAATTTGATTATTCTTTAACCTCTTTTTTAAATCATCTGTAAAACCAACTGGTACCGTTGATTTAATCACAATCACAGCATCGGAATTTGTCGCTATCACATCTTGAATCACAGATTCAACGCTTGCTGTGTTAAAATAATTACTGGTTGGGTCATAATCTGTGGGTGTCGCCACAATGACAAAATCTGCACCCTCATAAGCCTCTTTAGCATCAAGTGTCGCTCTAAAATTTAGCTCTTTATGACTTAAAAAATCTTCAATTTCTTTATCAACAATCGGTGACTTAGCAGCATTTAATAATGCGATTTTTTCAGCCACAACATCCAAGGCAACAACCTCATGATGCTGTGCCAAAAGCATGGCATTGGATAAACCCACATAACCAGTTCCTACTACGGCAATTTTCATTTCTTATCTTCCATAAGCTTCATACACCTCAATTGTAAGCATACTGTACACATACAAATACAACCGCAATAAAAAAGGCGCGACATCCGCCGCGCCCTTCTTAAATCATGAACACCAATCAATCATCGTGTTTTTTTTCTTTCTTGTGTTTATCGTGTTCATCATCACCTGAAACTTCAATATCATCCTCAATTTTTGAAAGCTTCTTCTCACCGATACCTTTCACATGTTTTAAGTCATCCACTGATTTAAAAGAACCATGTGCTTCACGGTATGCCACGATTGCCGCCG
>JALUXZ010000039.1 GCA_027018935.1 Mariprofundaceae bacterium | reverse complement strand
TGGACGCGTGATTGGTTCAGGCCCTTATGATGATTTTATTCAAACAGATGCGGCGATTAACCCTGGTAATTCGGGCGGACCATTGTTTAATACCAAGGGTGAAGTTGTCGGTATTAATACTGCAATCTATTCGCGCAGTGGTGGTAATAATGGTATTGGTTTTGCTATTCCTATCAACCTAGTGCATTCCGTTTTCGATGAATTGCGGACAACAGGGCGTGTGCAGCGAGCTCGATTGGGTGTCATGATTCGTGATGTCGATGAAGAGAGTATGAAAGCTTTGGGATTAAAAAGTAAAAGTGGTGCGTTGGTACCACAAGTGCAATCTGGTTCAGCAGCAGACAACGCTGGTATTCAAGCTGGTGATGTGATTATGTCCATTGATGGGCATAAGATTAAGAATGCACACGATTTGCCCATTCGAATTGCACGTCATCATCCTGGTGATAAGGTGATTGTAGGTTTGGTTCGTGATGGTAAATATCTGAAAATTCCTGTGATTGTTGAAAAAATGGATAGTGATGTTTCTGTCAGTGTTGCGGGCAAGAAAGGCAAGGCGACACTGGGTTTGGCGTTGGCTAAACTGGATAAAGATACACGCAAGACGCTAAATGTACGCGTGAAACATGGGCTTGTGGTGCGTTCTGTGCGTCCTAGGAGTCCTGCTGCACGTGCAGGCATTGAAGTTGATGATGTCTTGTATAAGGTCAATGGGCAGTTGATCAAAAATATATCAGACCTTGCCAAGGTCATGGATAAGGTTGAAGAAGGGAGCACTCTGCGTGTGATGATGGATCGACATGGTGATCAGACGTTTGCTTTGATTCGATTGCCGAAAAAGAATAAATAATGACAGAAGTTCCTGCGCTACAGTTAATGAGTCGTAAAGCATGCTGTTTATGTGAAGATGCTGAGACTGTATTGGCAGCTTTTGTAGCGCAGGGACGTTGTACATTAGAAGTAGTGGATGTGGATCAAGATGTGGCTTTGGCAGCATTGTATGGTATGGATGTGCCAGTATTGCTTATGCAGAAACAGGTGCAGTTGATGCACCGCATAGAACAACAGGATATTGAACTGTTATTAACATGAAAAAATTGAGCGGATGAATCTTTTTTCGACCAGTGATAGATATTTCAATCACGGAGTGAGAAAGGTTTATTTGCGTTAGCGGAGGTTGCTGGATGTTAGGTCGTTGGTTATTTATGGGTGCTTTGGTGGCAGTGATTGCAGGTGTGGCATGGTTCGGGTTACCAGAGGCGAAAAAGAAAGTAACAATGGGCGATGTCGCCTTGGACTTTTCATTACCTGATTTACAGAGCAAAAAACATGCATTGCCAAAAGGTGATGTGATATTGTTAAACTTTTGGGCAACATGGTGTCCACCATGCCGTCAGGAAATGCCTTCAATGGTTAAGCTGTCTAAGAAGTATGCTGGTAAAGGTTTAAAAGTAGTGGCTGTATCTGTGGATCGTGATTCTAAGGCACTTAAAGATTTTGTTGCAGAGTACAATTTACCATTTCTTGTTTTGCACGATATAGATTCAACGGTGTCTGCAAACTATGGTGTTTATCGTTATCCTGAAACCTTTTTAATTGATCGTGAAGGGCATGTGCAAGCACATTTGATTGGAGCTATTGAGTGGATGTCCCCATCTATCCAAAAAAATATTAAAGATTTACTCGATGGTAAGGATGTAAGTGCTGTGAAATGGTGAGTTTGTTTCCAACGCAAGATGAGCAAATGTTAGAATTAGCACAACTGCGTTATGAATTGCATGAACACAATTACCGTTATTATGTTTTAGATGACCCTAAAATAACGGATGCGGAATATGATGGTTTATTGCGTCGTTTAAACGATTTAGAGGCGCAACTGGGTTTGCCCATTCCAAAAGATTCACCAACACAGACAGTGGGCGCACCACTTAGTCAGGCTTTCACAGCATGCGAACATGGTGAGCCGATGTTATCGCTTGCCAATGCCTTTGATTCAGATGAGGTGCTGGCTTTTGATAAGCGTATTGCGGATATATTGGGTGATGAATCATATGAATATATTGTCGAGCCTAAAATTGATGGTTTGGCTGTAAATTTACGTTATGAAGCAGGTGTTTTGGTTAGTGCGGCAACACGTGGTGATGGGCGTGTGGGTGAAAATGTTACCGATAATATTCGTAGTATTTCAGATATTCCTTGGCGATTAAGAGCTTTAAATAATCTGCCTGATGTGTTGGAAGTGCGCGGTGAAGTTTATATGTCCAAACCTGCATTTGAGCAATTGAACCAAGCGCAGCAAGCAGCAGGTGATAAATTATTTGCCAATCCTCGCAATGCAGCAGCAGGCTCATTGCGGCAGCTTGATGCCAAAGTTAGTGCAAGTCGTAAGTTAAGTTTTTTTGCTTATGGGGTTGGTTTGGGTGGTCGTGGCTGGGTATCAAGTCAGACCAAGCTTTTTGAGCGTTTATACAGTCTCGGTTTTGCAGTACAAAATTATACTCTCTTTTCCAATATTCAGGATGTATTGGTTTATTACGATAAGTTCTTAAAACAGCGTGCGAGCCTTTCGTATGAGGTTGATGGCTTGGTATTTAAACTCAATAATTTCGAGTTGCAGGAACAGATAGGCTATGTAGCGCGTTCACCGCGTTGGGCGATTGCGCATAAATTCCCAGCTGAAGAGGTTGAAACCACTGTTGATGAAATTATTTGGCAGGTAGGGCGAACAGGCGTAATTACACCTGTGGCAGTGATGCAGCCTGTATTAGTAGCGGGTGTGATGGTTTCGCGTGCTACATTGCATAATATCAATGAATTGGCACGTAAAGATGTACGACAAGGTGATACAGTTATTGTGCGGCGTGCTGGTGATGTGATTCCTGAAGTGGTGCGTGTTGTGAATGCTGATGCCGAGCAAAGGGCTTTAGCTGTTACAATTCCTAGCCATTGCCCTGAGTGTGCGTCATTGCTTGTGCAAGAAGAAGGTGAAGCTGCGATTCGTTGCAGTGGTGGTTTGTCTTGCCCTGCGCAGTTAAAAGAGCGTTTATCACACTTTGTATCGCGCAATGGCATGGATATTGAAGGCTTGGGTGAAAAACTCATTGCCCGTTTGGTGGATGAAGGGCTTTTGCATACGATGGCTGATTTATATGAGTTGGACTGGTCATCCTTGTCGCAATGGCAAGGCATGGGTGAGAAAAAAATAGCCAACTTGCAACAAGCAATTGAACAAAGTAAATCATGCTCATTGCCACACTTTATTTTTGCCCTAGGCATTCGTCATGTTGGTCAGGCGACAGCACGAGCATTGGCTGAAACATTTGGAACCTGGCAGGCTGTAAGTGGGGCGGATGAAGAGGCATTGTTGCGTATCAATGATGTCGGGACAGAAGTGGCAAGCAGCGTTCGCACATTTTTTGCTGAACAACACAATATGGATGTTTTGCAGCGCTTGCATGCCTCTGGTGTGCAGCCTGAAACAATGGTGATTAAAAAGCAGGATGCAGGACATCCGCTGGTTGGTAAAACGGTAGTATTAACGGGTAGTTTTGTATCTTTGAAACGCAGTGATGCGCAAAATAAATTACGAGATTTGGGAGCCAAAGTTAGCGGCTCAGTCTCGAAAAAAACTGATTATGTAGTTGCAGGCGAGCAAGCAGGTTCCAAGTTGGAAAAAGCCAAACAATTGGATGTCAGCATTGTGGATGAACAGCAACTCTTGATGTGGCTACAAAGCGCAGAAAGCGATATTGACGCGGCATAGCTAAAGCCTTATCGTGCCGAGCTTATTGGGGAATCGTCTAGCGGCAGGACTGCGGACTCTGACTCCGCCAACCGTGGTTCGAATCCACGTTCCCCAGCCAAATTCAGACCCGCTCATTGAGCGGGTCTTTTGCATTGTGGATGAGAATTTATTCGACAAACTGGCAGGATAGCCAGTTTGAACACTGCTTCAGCAGTGACCCGCAGGGCGAAAGGCATGGATGCCTTGAGTAATCCACGTTCCCCAGCCAATAAGCAAAGGGTTTTTGTAACTATTCAGCATTGTCCTGCCTTGCCCTTTTAAGGGACAAGGTGAATTGCCCAGCAAGAGAGAGTGCTTTGAGGGCTGGGGTGAGGGTTTGCATATAACAATTATCGTTGATGTTTGAGGAAATCACCCCTCATCCCAACCTTCTCCCCTGAATGGGAGAAGGGGCTTGGAAGCATGCTGAATAGTTACAAATTTGGTAACTATTCAGCATATTCATTCAAACACGCAATAATGTGTCATGTCGAACGTAGTTGAGACATCTTTTAACGCAATCTCCATGAAAGATCCCTCGACTTCGCTCGGGATGACACCTTAAAACACCATGCTGAATAGTTACGGGTTTTCTAGAAATAGGGGGGCTTTTTTCATGCTCTTTGTCCACTTGTTGTCCACGCTTTATAAATGTATGGTGCTGTACTAAGCTTGCCCTTGGGTGGGATGAGGGTAATGCAGAGGGATATGTTCGGGCAAGCATCGTGGGCAATGTCCCTGCATTATTTTGAGGGCTGAAGCAGGGAAAAGATGAAGAGCCTGTTAGACCATTGAAGCTCTGAATCTGATTTACACCAATACCCTTCACTACATTCAGGAAAAGAAGCACGATACATATCAAACTATTTATGAGCTGATAGCTATTTAAAATGTATGTAACAGGGATTAAACAATGACAAGTACGCAACAACGCGCTCAACTACAAAGCCAAATTTGGCAAATTGCCAATGCTGTTCGCGGCTCGGTTGATGGCTGGGATTTTAAGCAGTATGTATTGGGTACTTTATTCTATCGTTTTATCAGTGAAAACTTTGCTGCTTATATTGAAGGTGGGGATGAAAGCGTTAACTATGCTAAGCTCTCTGATGTTGTTATTACCGATGACATCAAAGACGATGCCATTAAAACCAAAGGTTATTTTATCTACCCAAGCCAGTTATTTGCTAATATTGCTGCCAATGCCAATGATAACCCCAACCTAAACACCGATTTAGCAGCTATATTTTCTGCTATTGAAAGCTCAGCCAATGGCTATCCATCCGAGCCTGATATTAAAGGGCTGTTTGCTGATTTTGATACCACCAGCAATCGTTTGGGCAATACCGTTGTTGATAAAAACATGCGTTTAGCCGCCGTGCTCAAAGGTGTAGCAGGGCTTAGCTTTGGTGATTTTGAAGACAATCAAATCGACTTGTTTGGCGATGCCTATGAGTTTTTAATCTCGAATTATGCTGCCAATGCAGGCAAATCAGGTGGTGAATTTTTCACCCCGCAAAGTGTATCCAAGCTCATTGCCCAACTTGCTATGCACAAGCAAGATAAAGTGAATAAAATCTATGACCCCGCCGCAGGTTCAGGCTCTTTATTGCTGCAAGCCAAAAAACACTTTGATGAGCATATCATTGAAGATGGCTTTTTTGGTCAGGAAATCAATCACACCACCTACAACCTCGCCCGTATGAACATGTTTTTGCACAATGTGAACTACGATAAGTTCAATATGGCGCTGGGCAATACGCTGATAGACCCGCATTTTGGCGATGATAAACCCTTTGATGCCATTGTTTCTAACCCGCCGTATTCGGTAAAATGGATTGGTAGCGATGACCCAACCCTGATTAATGATGATAGGTTTGCCCCTGCTGGCGTGCTTGCGCCCAAATCCAAAGCGGACTTTGCTTTTGTGCTGCATGCGCTAAGTTATCTGTCTAGCAAAGGACGTGCTGCCATTGTTTGTTTTCCTGGTATTTTTTACCGTGGTGGTGCTGAGCTGAAAATCCGCAAATATTTGATTGATAACAACTATGTGGAAACGGTGATTTCGCTTGCACCCAATTTATTTTTTGGCACATCTATTGCCGTGAATATTCTGGTGCTTTCCAAGCATAAAACGGAAAATACAACCCAGTTTGTTGATGCCAGCAAGTTGTTTAAATCGCAAACCAATACCAATATACTCACTGATGAACATATCGCGCAAATGATGCAAACATTTGATAGCAAAACGGATGATGCATATTTTTCTAAATCTGTGGCACATGATGCGATAGCTAAAAATGACTACAACCTATCGGTCAGCGCCTATGTGGAAGCTGAAGACACCCGCGAAGTGATTGATATTACCCAGCTCAATACTGAGCTGAAAACCACAGTTGCCAAGATTGATAAACTACGCAGTGATATTGATACCATTGTGGCGGAGATTGAGGCGTGAGTAATTTGTTTACAACACAGAGAGCGAATTCAGTTATTCGAGATTTTCGAATAACTGCTAAACCCACTTACAAATCACGAAGCTGGGTTTCATGGAAAGATTGCCATGAATGATTCCAGCAACAAAATAGTCATTTTTAAGACTGATGATGGCAAAATATCTGTCGATGTTAATTTTGATATGGATACGGCATGGTTATCACTTGACCAAATCGCGGAGCTGTTTGACAGAGACAAATCTACCATTTCCCGCCACATCAAAAAGATATTTGAGGAAGGCGAGTTACAGCGTGATTCAGTTGTTGCAAATTTTGCAACAACTGCCGCTGATGAAAAAACTTATCAGATAGATTACTACAATTTGGATGTGATTATTTCGGTTGGATACCGCGTAAAATCCCTGCGCGGCACACAGTTCCGTATCTGGGCAAGCAATATTTTAAAAGAATACCTTAAAAAAGGTTTTGCGCTCAATGATGAACGATTAAAAAATCTTGGTGGTGGCAACTACTGGAAAGAATTACTCGATCGCATTCGTGATATTCGCTCCAGTGAAAAAGTCATGTATCGCCAAGTGTTGGAGTTGTACGCCACGGCAGTCGATTACGACCCCAATAGTGAAGATAGCACTACTTTTTTTAAAATTGTGCAAAATAAATTGCATTATGCAGCTCATGGCAACACCGCCAGCGAAGTGATTTATTTGCGTGTCGATAGCCATAAACCCTTTGCAGGTTTAACCAGCTTTAAAGGCAGCCAGCCCACACAAGCCGAAGCCATGATTGCCAAAAACTACCTCAGTGAGAAAGAATTACGTGTATTGAACAACCTCGTATCAGCTTATTTCGACTTGGCAGAGTTAAATGCCATTGAAGAGCGTGAAATGCACATGGCAGATTATATCCGTGAGCTGGACAATATCCTTGCATCGGCAGGGCGAAAACTACTCACCAACGCAGGAAACATCGTGCACAGCCAAGCAGCCAATAAAGCCAAAGTAGAATATAAAAAATACAAAGCCAAAACGCTGGAGCAAGTCGAAGAGGAATACTTGAAAACCATCAATGCCTTGGAACATCAAGCCAAACAAGAGAGCCGTAAACAATGAGTCATAGCAATTTTATGGAGAAACTGCTTGAGGGTCTTGAGGTGGAGTGGAAGACCTTGGGGGAAGTAGGTGAGTTAGTTCGTGGAAATGGTTTACCAAAAAAAGACTTTACGGAAACTGGTATCCCAGCAATTCACTATGGACAGATTTATACTTATTACGGTGTGAGTACGATAGCCACTAAATCCTTTGTTTCACCTGAAGTAGCTAAGAAATTAAAAAAAGTTGATACTGGCGATGTGATAATCACCAATACAAGTGAGAACCTTGAAGATGTAGGAAAAGCTTTGGTTTACTTTGGTAAGCAGCCGGCAGTTACAGGTGGTCATGCAACCATATTTAAACCAAGCGATGTTATTTTAGGAAAGTATTTTGTTTATTTTACTCAAACAGATATTTTTGCAAAATCAAAAAGAAAATATGCAAAAGGTACAAAGGTTATTGATGTTTCTGCAAATGACATGGCAAAAATACAAATCCCCATCCCTCCCCTCAATATTCAAAAGGAAATCGTCCGAATTTTAGACGCATTTACCGAGCTTACTGCCGAGCTTACTGCCGAGCTTACTGCCCGCAAAAAGCAATACAACTACTACCGCGACCAACTATTAACCTTTGAAGAAGGCGAAGTGGAATGGAAAACTTTGGGGGAGGTTGCTGAGAATCTTGATTCGATGCGAAAACCAATCACAAGTGGCTTAAGAGAATCTGGTGAAATTCCATACTATGGAGCATCTGGAACTGTTGATTATGTAAAAGATTATATTTTTGATGGTGATTTTTTACTTGTTTCAGAAGATGGTGCAAATTTAACCGCAAGAAAAACGCCAATTGCCTTTAGTATTAGCGGAAAAAGTTGGGTGAATAATCATGCTCATATACTAAAATTTAATACTTATGCTGAACGTAGGTTTGTTGAGTTCTATTTAAATAGTATTGATTTAACACCATATATTTCAGGGGCAGCTCAACCGAAATTAAATCAAAAGAATTTAAATAGCATCAAAATCCCACCATTTTCACCTATCGAACAAGCCCGTATCGTTTCTATTTTGGATAAATTCGACGCATTAACCAATTCTATCAGCGAAGGTTTACCGCGTGAAATTGAGCTGCGGCAAAAACAATATGAATATTATCGTGATTTACTTTTAAGCTTTCCTAAAGCGGAGGCATAGATGAAAAAGACACCACAACACACACAGAAAGACTTTTCTGAAATATTGCAGCAGATTCAACAATCTCGGCAAAAGGTTTTTACCCACATCAACACCGCTTTAATGGATCTTTATTGGCATATTGGTCAATTGATCAGTCAGAAAGTTAGCTCGCAGGCGTGGGGAAAAAAAGTTGTCACTGATTTAGCACAATATATTGCCCAACAAGACCCCGAACTCAAAGGTTTTAGTGATAAAAATCTATGGCGGATGAAACAGTTTTTTGAAACTTATCAAGCAGATGAAAAACTCTCACCACTGGTGAGAGCATTGCCTTGGACACACAACACCATCATCTTTTCACGCTGCAAATCTGTTGAAGAGCGCGAATATTATTTAAGGCTGTGCATCAAAGAGGGCTACTCATCAAGGGCGTTGGAACGCCAAATTAGCGCCGCTCACTTTGAACGCACTATGCTCGGCAATCAAAAACTCTCGGCAGTGCTGAGAGAATTGCACCCATCCATTACCAACACATTGAAAGATAATTATGTGTTAGAGTTTTTGGGCTTACCAATGCAGCATGATGAAAGTCATTTGCAACAAGCTTTAATTCACAATATGAAGCAATTTATTCTCGAATTGGGTAAGGACTTTATTTTTGTGGGCGAAGAATACCGTTTACAAGTAGGCAACCAGGATTTTTATATTGATCTACTCTTCTTTCACCGTGGTTTGTCGGCTTTGGTGGCCTTTGAATTGAAAATAGGAAAATTTAGCCCTGAGCATTTGGGGCAGCTTAATTTTTACCTTGAAGCTTTGGATCGTGATGTCAAAAAGCTCCATGAAAATCCAAGCATAGGTATATTGTTGTGCCGAGATAAAGATGAAGAAGTGGTGGAATACGCATTGTCGCGTAACTTATCACCTACGATGGTCGCTCAATATGAGTTGCAACTGCCCGATAAAAAATTGATTCAGGCAAGGCTGCATGAACTGTCTGAAAATGGATATATGGAATCAAACGAATGACAACTTATAAAACCATCGCCGAATCAAATCACTTCATCGTGCTGGATAAATACAGCAAAGATTGGCAGGTAAGCGAAGGCTACCAAACCGAAGCAGACTTAGAGCATGAGCTTATCCAAGATTTACAAAACCAAGGCTATGAATATTTGCCAAATGTAACCACGCCTGAAGCACTACTGAAAAATGTGCGGAAACAGTTGCAAACGCTCAATAATGTGCAGCTTTCAGATGATGAATGGGTGCGCTTTGTAGAGCAATATTTGGATAAACCCAGCGACAATAGCCTTGATAAAACCCGCAAAATCCATGATGACTATATCCATGATTTTGTATTTGATGATGGGCATATCCAAAATATTTACTTGTTGGATAAAAAGAATGTTGCCCGCAATAAAGTGCAGGTGATTAAACAGCTTGAACAAAAAGGCACCCATGCCAACCGCTATGATGTGACCATTTTGGTGAACGGTTTACCTTTGGTGCAAATTGAGCTGAAAAAGCGCGGTGTGGCGATTCGGGAAGCCTTTAATCAAATCCACCGCTATAGCAAAGAAAGCTTTAATGCGGACAATTCTTTGTATAAATTTTTGCAGCTTTTTGTGATTTCAAATGGTACGGATAGCCGATATTTTGCCAATACCACCCAGCGCGATAAAAACAGCTTTGATTTCACCATGAATTGGGCAAGAGCCGATAATACTCTAATCAAAGATTTGAAGGATTTTACGGCTACCTTTTTCCAAAAAAATACCTTGTTGAATGTGCTGCTGCATTATTCGGTGTTTGATGTGAGTGATACCTTGCTGGTGATGCGCCCTTATCAAATTGCTGCCACTGAACGTATTTTATGGAAAATTAACAGTGCGTATCAAGCCAAAAATTGGAGCAGCCTGGAGAGTGGGGGTTATATTTGGCATACCACTGGCTCGGGTAAAACATTAACCAGCTTTAAAGCAGCACGGTTGGCGACTGCGCTTGAGTTTGTCGATAAAGTGTTCTTTGTGGTCGATAGAAAAGACCTTGATTATCAGACCATGAAAGAATACCAACGCTTTTCACCCGATAGCGTGAATGGATCAGACAGCACAGCAGGGCTAAAACGCAACTTAGACAAAGACGACAATAAAATCATTGTCACCACCATTCAAAAGCTGAATAACTTAATGAAAGGCGAAGGCGACTTGCCCATTTACAACAAACAAGTGGTGTTTATTTTTGATGAGGCGCACCGCTCACAATTTGGTGAAGCACAAAAGAACCTGAAAAAGAAATTCAAGAAATTTTATCAGTTCGGTTTTACAGGCACACCCATCTTCCCAGACAATGCATTGGGTGCAGAAACCACCGCCAGCGTGTTTGGTCGTGAGTTGCATTCGTATGTGATTACCGATGCCATTCGTGATGAAAAGGTGCTCAAATTCAAGGTGGACTACAATGATGTGCGCCCACAATTTAAAACATTTGAAACGGAAATGGATGAGCAAAAGCTCACAGCTTCGGAAAATAAACAAGCTTTATTGCATCCCGAGCGTATTGCAGAAATATCACAGTATATTTTAAACAACTTCAAACAAAAAATGCATAGACTACAAGGTTTTGTTCAAGGAAAGGGCAAAGGGTTTAATGCTATGTTTGCGGTGAGCAGTAAAGATGCAGCCAAGTTGTATTATGAAACGCTGAATGACTTACAGGCGGATAGCGACAAGCCATTGAAAATCGCAACTATCTTCTCTTTTGCTGCCAATGAAGCGCAAGATGCCATAGGCGATATTCCCGATGAAGGCTTTGAGCCTACTGCCATGGATAGCAGTGCCAAAGAATTTTTAAGTGCTGCCATTGATGATTATAATGCCATGTTTCAAACCAACTACGGCGTGGATAGTAAATCATTTCAGAACTATTACCGTGACCTTGCCAAGCGGGTAAAAAACCAAGAAGTGGACTTGCTTATTGTTGTGGGCATGTTTTTAACAGGGTTTGATGCGCCTACTTTGAATACGCTGTTTGTGGATAAAAACCTGCGCTATCATGGCTTGATTCAAGCCTATTCACGCACCAACCGTATTTATGATGCCACCAAAACTTTCGGTAATATCATCACCTTCCGTGATTTGGAGCAAGCCACCATTGCTGCGATTACCTTATTTGGGGATAAGAACACCCAAAATGTGGTGTTGGAAAAAAGCTATGATGAATATATGCAAGGCTTTACCGATATAGCAACTGGTGCAGCTAGGCGTGGTTATGTGGATGTGGTGGAAGAGCTACAGCAACGTTTCCCTAACCCTGATGCCATTGAGAAAGAAAAAGATAAAAAAGATTTTGCTAAATTGTTTGGTGAATATTTGCGCGCTGAAAACGTGCTGCAAAACTACGATGAATTTGCCGGGTTAAAAGCCTTGCAAAGCTTGGATGTGACTGATTCTGCTGCTGTAGAGGTGTTTAAGGTCAAACACTATTTAAGCGATGATGATTTGGTTGCTATGCAAGAGACTAAGATATTGCCTGAACGTGTGGTTCAGGATTACCGTTCAACCTATAACGATATTCGTGATTGGTTGCGCCGAGAAAAAGATGCCAACGCAAAAGAAAGCTCAACCCTTGATTGGGATGATGTGGTTTTTGAGGTTGATTTACTCAAGTCACAAGAGATTAATTTGGATTATATTCTGGAATTGATTTTTGAGCATAATAAAAACATCAAAGATAAAGAAACACTACTTGAAGAAGTGCGCCGTTTGATTCGTGCGAGTATGGATAACCGTGCTAAAGAAAGTTTGCTGGTTGATTTTATCAATCAAACCGATTTGGATGATCTTACCGATAAAGCAGGTATTATTGATGCTTTCTTTAATTTTGCACAAGCAGAACAACAGCGTGAAGCAGCAGCATTGATTGAAGGCGAGAACCTAAATCAAGAAGCTGCCAAACGTTATATCACCGCATCGTTAAAACGAGAATACGCTAGTGAGAATGGAACGGAACTTAATACAATTCTACCCAAAATGAGCCCGCTTAACCCAGAGTACTTAACCAAGAAACAAAGTGTTTTTCAGAAAGTTGCCACTTTTGTTGAGAAGTATAAAGGTGTGGGTGGGCAGGTTTAGTCCAAGTGTTAGAGGATGTTAATTTTCGAGCTGCCCTTATGAGGTGGGGGTGCTACAACATGCCTTAACAGCATACGTGTATCTTTATGACCTGTGATTTTTGCTAATTAGTGAACTTGAAATTTAGTTGTAAATCGTGAAGTTGCTTCATGACGCAAATCGTGAAAGGTTAAATAATCTGATTAACCGTGAAGCAAATGGCTAAATAGGCTGGTGGGCACCTCGAAAAACCTCGAAACTTCGCCAAACTTGTGCTTTTCACCCCTAGCTTCGTTGAATAAAATGGGCAATAGCGATGCTATTACTCATTTCATTGCGCCTTGCTATGAGTAAAAATCAGCGTCGTTTGACTCGTCCGAGGTTTTTCGAGGTGCCCTGGTTACTAAGACAAAAGCTTAACTTGAAGGAATCAACTTGCCGCGTTTTATTTTAAATATTTTAAATGTTTTATTGCCTACGCCAGATTCGTTAAAATATACATGCCCACTTTTATTAGGAAAACCCTCTGGGTCGTGCATGGCTTGGATAGCATTATAACCATGTAGCC
This sequence comes from Mariprofundaceae bacterium, assembly GCA_027018935.1. Taxonomy (GTDB): domain Bacteria; phylum Pseudomonadota; class Zetaproteobacteria; order Mariprofundales; family Mariprofundaceae. The sequence goes on along the minus strand of JALUXZ010000039.1, from coordinate 6,761 downwards.
CTAGAAGACTGCCAATAAGTGTTGCTATACGGGTTGAGTCATAGGCGATCACAAATAATTTTTTAGGTTGACCTTGCCCCCATATTTCTCGGTATTTCTCTAGGAAGTTAGATGTATCTTGATAGATTATATTATTTTGAATAAAACGTGCTGAAGATAGATTGCGCCCTCGATCATCGAGCAAGTGGCCATCCATCCAACGACTGCTACCGAGCATTGGAATATTGCGAATATCGACATATGCCAACTGCCCAGCTAATTCTGAAACCTGCTTTCCATTTGTTGCGATATAAAGCCCATCAATGCCTACTGGCATATGTACTTCAAGATTGGTTTCTGGAGAAAACAATGCCAGATCGAATAACAACTCTTCCAATAATGCCTCATCATCGGATTTTTCGCGAAGGTTATTTAATATACTGCGTTGATCTAAGCTGTGATTATTCAAGGCACTACTGTTGCTTATCTCACCGCCCAAACGCGTGAATTCAGCTGCGAAAGCATTGGCCTCACGGGCTTGACTCGGACTGTTTCCATAAATTACTGCCATGCGTTGCATGCCTTGGTTGATGCTGTTTTGAGCCATAAAAACAGCTTGCGTATTTTTGGCTGTGTTATGGATAAATAATGCAGGTGAAGCTTCTGCGAGGCTGTTTTGGCTGCTTAAGCTGATGACAGGAATATTTTTCTTTAGGTAAGGTAGCAGTGCTTCTGTGTGTTTGCTTAATAGGGGGCCAATCATCCAATCCACACCTTTATCATTTAAGCGTTGGTAAGCTGCAATGGTTGCATCCACCCCACTCCCTGTGTCTTCGATGTATAGATGAATATTACCTTGTTTTTGTTCGCTCATAGCCAAGCGAATACCATGTAAAGCTTCTATGCCAAAGCGAGCATAGTTCCCCGTTAGTGGTAATAATATGCCGATATATATGTCTTGTGTATCGCCTGATGCCCAGCGTTTAATTTTTTTCGTGAGTGGTAGGTAAGGGGCATTGTTTGCCAGTATCGTTGATAGTGCTTGCAGATTTTTTATATTGCCAGACATCAACTGTAAACGTGCAAAGTGAGAGTATAATATAGCATCGGATTGAGGTGAAATGCTGCCTGATTGCTGTAATAGAAGTAATTGATCGAGGGAAAGGTTGGATGCAGCAGTGCGTAACCATTCATCCTGATGTGTTTGATCAATATGGGCTGCTGCTAAATACCAGTTTATCGCATATTCATGGCTGGCATTGGGCGATTCAGTGCGACCCAAGGCGAGTGCTTTTTCAACTAATTCTTGGGTAAGGCGTGGGTGACGCAATGTTTTGGTTAATTCACCCAATACCATATCAGCTTGCTCTGTGGTGGGTGAAAGCTCCATATTAGCTTCAATATCGTGTGACTTCCACCATAAAGCTAACCAGTAATGGGCATAAGAAGCCAAAGCATGGTTGGGATAGAGCTGTAAAAGTTTTGTGCTCTCACTAAGTGCATCGGGGTAGTTGTTTTCTAGAAGTAACTCAACACGACGAAATGCAGCCTCTTCTTTGAGTGGGCCAATTGCGACATGAGATAGGCGGAGCAAGTCATCTAAGGCAATATCAAGTCCACCCTCTTGACGTGCGAGATCCAATAAATTTGTAATTTCCTGTGAGTTTTGGGGAGCCGCAAGTAATTGTCTGCTTGCGGGTTTCTCTTTGGCAGGCGAGATGTCGGTTGATTGTATTGATGGTTTGGGAGCACAGCCTGAAAATAAACTTACAAGAAGCACAAAGAATATTGCAGAAAAGATGGGAGTTGGATAAGGTCGATTCATGGACTCGCAAGATAACTCGATACAAGCATGTGGACAATTATTCATTGTGGCTACGCCAATTGGAAATTTGGCTGATATGACATACCGCGCCATTGAAACCTTGAAAACAGTGGATTGGATTGCCGCAGAAGATACAAGAGTGAGTGGGCGTTTGCTGGAATATTACGACATCAAAACGCCAATGTTTGCTTGCCATGATCACAATGAAGCAAAAGTGGCTGAGCGTATGCTTGAGCGTTTGCGAGCTGGAGAGTCGGGGGCATTAATTTCGGATGCAGGAACACCGCTCATCAATGACCCTGGTTATCGTTTGGTGCGCAAAATACGTGAGGCGGGCTTAAATGTGGTGCCGATTCCTGGGGCATGTAGCCCGATTACTGCTTTATGTGCATCGGGTTTGGCGACGGATCAGTTTACTTATATGGGTTTTTTAGCGCGCAGTGGGCGTGCGCGAACGGTACAGCTGCAAACGCTTGCCGATGCAAAACATACATGTGTCTTTCTTGAATCGCCCAAACGAATTGTAAAAACATTACAGAATTTAGCGGATGTCGTAGGCACAAAAGAAATCTGTATTGGGCGTGAACTAACCAAACTGCATGAAGAGTTTGTATCTGGTAGCGCATCGGATGTGATAGCGCATTTTAATAAACATACGCCACGCGGTGAGATGGTGGTAATGGTTGGGGTTTCACAAACGCCTGTAGAAATAACAGATGCAATGATTGCTGTTGAAGCAAAACAAGCTGTATATGAAACATTATCACCATCGGCGCGAGCGCGTGCCGTGGCACAGAAGTTGGATGTAAAGCGTTCACGGGTTTACGATGTGCTGATGGCAAGCTCGTGAGTACAGAAAAAGGGCGTAAAGCAGAGGATGCGGCGGCGAGCTATTTGCGACGACATGGCTATAGCATTTTGGATCGTAATGCACGTGGTGGTCGAGGTGAATTGGATATTGTTGCACAAGCGGGTGACATTTTAGCCTTTGTGGAAGTGAAAGCACATAAATGCCGTGATTCTAGCCTTGAGGCGTTGCACACGGACAAATGCGAACGCTTGAGATCAGCGGCTTTGGCATGGCTGGTTAAACATCCGAAATATGCAACATTGCAATGCCGTTTTGATTTAATCATTCTAACGCCAAAACAAGGTATTTTATGCTGGCCAAAGCTTGAGCATTTAAAAGATATATTTAGATAAAAGGAACTGTTATTTTAATGCAAGATTTAATTAGAAAAGCTATGTTGGATGGTGTTGAGTTGCGTCAACAATGTACAGAATCATTATTAAAACCTTTAACAGATGCTGCGGATATGATGGTGGAATGTTTGCAGTCAGGTGGCAAGATTTTAGCTTGCGGCAACGGTGGATCAGCGGCTGATGCACAGCATTTTGTTGCAGAGTTGGTCAATCGTTTTGAAATAAACCGTCGGGCTTTGGCAGCTATTTCGCTTACCAATGATGCCTCAGTGATGACCAGTATTGCCAATGATTTTGAATTTAATGCTGTATTTTCAAGGCAGGTTGAAGCTTTGGGTCGTGATGGTGATGTGTTGTTTGCAATTTCAACCAGCGGAGATTCGCCGAATGTTTTACGTGCTATTGATGAAGCCGTACCTCTAAAGATGTCGAGTATTGCTTTGACGGGTCGTGATGGTGGTAAGATGGGTGTGCATGATGGGGTAGCTGTACACATCAACATTCCGCATGCATCAACGGCACGGGTGCAAGAGATGCATATTACTTGCCTGCATATACTATGTACCTTGATTGATGAAAAGATGTTTGGTGGCTAGTGCGTTCATAGTCGTAGGGCGGTAAAGCTTATACGATTGCAAAATATTGTTTTTTTTGCTATTAATCTTTGCAAGGTTTGGATGTGTTGGGAGGTTGTTTTGACGCAACTTGATGGTAAACAGAAAAATGAACATGGTTGGAATAAGCGCCATAATAAAAAGGCTTGGGGTTTGTATGTTTGTGTTGGTTTGTTATGTGTAGCATTGGCATGGTTGCTGGGTGGAGCTGGATAAGAATAATGGAGGCGAATGTGTTATCAAGAATATATGTGCGTGTGTTGTTGTTATTGGTGTGTGCTGCATTGAATACAGCTTGTGTGAGTGGTGTTATTTTAGGTGGGGCGGCAGCCACAACCGCAGCTTTTGATGAGCGTCCTGTAGGGCGACATTTTGATGATGTTAGTATTGCAACTGAGATTGATGCGCGTCTAATAGCTGAAAAAGACATGCCATCGCGCTGGGTGAGTATTGAAGTGATTGAAGGTGTTGTGATATTAACGGGCTACCTGCCCAGTCAGTCGCATATTGATCGTGTATTATTGATAGCCCGTTCTGTTAAGGGTGTACGGGACATCGATAATCAATTACACATTGGCGAGCCGTCTGCGAGCAGTTTGTTTAGTGATAGTTGGATTACTGCACAGGTAAAGACAAAGTTTTTTAATGATAAGCTGGTAAGTGGTATGAGTGTGCATATTGAAACTGTTGCAGGAAAGGTTTATCTACAAGGTATGATAGCATCAGAGGCGCAGCGTTATCGTGCTATGGAATTGACTCGCTCAGTGGAAGGGGTTACTGCGGTTGTTGATTTGTTGCGATTGAAATAATGGCAAATGCATTACGAACACTTGAAGATCTTTGCCAGCAACGTCAAATATGGAAAAAACAAGGCAAGCGGGTAGTATTTAGCAATGGTTGCTTTGATTTGTTGCACCCTGGGCATATCACTTATTTGCAAGATGCCAAAGCATTGGGTGATATTTTAATAATTGGTTTAAATGATGATGCTTCTATTCGTCGTTTGAAGGGTGAGTCACGACCGATCAATGCTTTGCAAGACCGAGCGATGATGTTGGAAGCATTAAAGCCTGTGGATGCGGTTGTGGCTTTTTCAGAAGATACCCCCTTGCATTTAATTTCAACTTTATTGCCCGATGTTTTGGTGAAGGGTGGTGATTATACAGTCGATAACATTGTTGGTGCCGATGTTGTGCAAGCTGCTGGCGGTCATGTGACGACGATTTCATTTTTGGAAGGTTATTCATCAACACGTTTGATTCGGAAAATTATGACCTTGGAGCCATAAGTTGGCAGAAAAACGATTAAAGATTATTGCGGATGAACATATTTGGGGTGTGACATCGGCTTGTGAGCATTTGTTAGGTTATGATGTGGATTTATCTGTGTTAGCTCCCAAAGATATTACTGCAAACGCAGTCAAAGATATTGATGTATTATTGACCAGAACAGGTACAAAGGTTGATGCAGCATTGCTTGCAGGTTCAAATGTACGCTTTGCTGGCACAGCCACCATTGGTGATGATCATTATGATAAAACATGGCTAGATGCGCATGGCATTGCTTGGGCAACGGCGGCGGGTTCATCGACGGGTTCAGTTCTAGAATATATCTTGGCGGCGTTATTGGAGTTGCAAGCGCAGCATATAATAAATTTATCATCAATGACGTTGGGCGTGATTGGGGCAGGACGGATTGGTGGAAAACTTGTCAATATTTGCAAAGCTTTGGGTATCAAGGTGTTGGTGAATGACCCACCGCGACAACGTATGGAAGGTGGTACGGGCTTTGTGAGCCTAGATGATTTACTGAATCAATCGGACATCATAACACTGCATACCCCATTGATGATTGAAGGTAAGGATAAGACCCAGCATTTATTAGATGATAAGCACTTGAATGCATTTCAAGGTAAGGTAATTATAAATGCTGCACGTGGATCTTGCATTGATAATGTTGCTTTACTTAATTGGCTGAATAGTAAACAAGAGGCGTATGCTATTTTGGATTGCTGGGAGAATGAGCCTGCTATCCTCCGTGAATTATTGGAGCATAAGCAGTGTGTGATTGCTACACCGCATATTGCAGGGCACTCGTTGGATGGAAAAGCCGCAAACACGCAATATATTTATGAAGCATTGTGTGATTATTTGAATATTAAGCCTGTATGGCATATGAATGATGATTTGCCCGATACCTCCTTTGTTTGTGATGAACATATTGAATCTTGGACTGCTTTGCATGATAAAGTGAGTGAAGTATATCCTATCAAAAAAGACCATGATGCACTGCTGGCTTGTGCAGATTTTAATAGAGAAGGTATAGCCGAGAGGTTTGTTTATTTGCGACGGCACTACCCTGTGCGACGCGCATGGGAAAAACAGTCCTTGGTGTTATCGCAAATATTGGATGCAACATATTCAGAGGTGTTACGATGAGTCAGAAACATCATGATTATTTAATCTGGATGGACTTGGAAATGACAGGGCTTGATCCGAATGAGGATACGATTCTTGAAATTGCGACGATTATCACTGATGGACAATTAAATACTGTTGCAGAAGGCCCAAATATTGTGATTCATCAGCCTGATTCTGTATTGGATGCTATGGGTGATTGGTGTAAAGAGCATCATGGGAATTCGGGTTTGACGGAAAAAGTCCGAGCCTCAAGCATTTCGATGCTTGATGCTGAACAGCAAAGTTTGGACTTTATTAAAGCCCATATTGCAGAGGGCGTGTCACCACTTTGTGGCAACTCCATTCATCAAGACCGTCGTTTTTTAGTGCCTTATATGCCAACATTAGAGGCTTATTTACATTATCGAAACATTGATGTGAGTACAGTGAAGGAGTTAGCGAAGCGCTGGTACCCTAGTATTCAAGCACCAAGTAAAGCGGGTGAGCATTTGGCTTTGGCAGATGTGCGTGAATCTATTGCTGAGCTGAAGTTTTATCGTAAAAAGGTGTTTAACTCGAACATTCTATAATGGGTGTTCATGTGTAGGACTAACTAGATTCTACTCAGAAACTAAGAAATGCATATATTTCAACAAAAATAATCGCTATGCATTCCATTGAATGCAAGGTTATAGAGGTGAAAGAGGCTAAAACCTTACAGCAAATGCTTCATTCTTTCTT
>JALUXZ010000038.1 GCA_027018935.1 Mariprofundaceae bacterium | reverse complement strand
CGTTAGCGATGTCGATGGCAACAAATATATTGATTATGTTGGTTCTTGGGGGCCTATGATTTTGGGGCATGCCCATGATGCTGTCATTGCAGGCATCACCGAAACCGCACAAAAAGGCGTGTCCTTTGGTGCGCCATGCGAGCTTGAAATTGATTTGGCACAAATGGTCATTGATATGGTTCCATCGATTGATGTCATTCGTTTTGTAAGCTCTGGCTCTGAAGCTACCATGAGTGCATTGCGCTTGGCACGTGGTTTTACAGGTCGTGATAAATTCATCAAATTTGATGGTGGTTATCATGGTCATGCGGATGGTTTTTTGGTTAAAGCTGGTTCGGGTGCAGCCACCTTTGGCGAGCCTGATTCCGCAGGTGTTCCCAATGATTATGCCAAGCTCACACTAACGGCACCCTTCAATGATTTTGAAGCTATCAAAACCCTATTCGCTGAAAACAAAGGTGAGATTGCCTGTATCATCGTCGAGCCTGTACCTGGTAACACAGGTGTGATGGACTTGTATAACAATGGCTTTTTACAACAACTACGCGACATCTGCGATGCTGAAGGCGCATTGCTTATTTTTGATGAAGTTATGTGTGGTTTCCGCGTATCTTCTGGCGGTGCTCAAAAACGCTTTAACATCACACCTGATTTAACATGTTTGGGTAAAATCATTGGTGGCGGTTTACCTGTCGGTGCTTATGGCGGACGCGAAGATATTATGCGCAAGATTTCACCGGATGGTCCTGTCTATCAAGCAGGCACATTATCGGGCAACCCACTCGCCATGCGTGCTGGTTTGGAAACTTTATCGCGTCTGCGTGATGAAAAGTTGTATGACGAACTCGAAGTCAAATCCAAACGTTTGTTTGAAGGTTTGTTGGCTGGTTGTAAAGCCGCTGGCGTACCTGCAACGGGCAACCGCTTTGGCTCGATGTTCACAGTATTTTTCACTGAATTAGAACATGTAACATGTGGTTCCGATGTGTCCGAGCATTGTGATTTGGCATTCTTTGGTAAGTTCTTCAATGAAATGCTTCTGGAAGGCGTGTATTTAGCACCATCACAATATGAAGCGGCATTTGTATCAGCAGCACACACCGATGCAGATATTGATAACACCATTGCAGCAGCAGAGCGTGTTTTGGCACGTTTAACCACATGATACTTTTGAGCTATAAGAATCTAAGCTTGACCCCCTCTCCCTTTGAAGGGAGAGGGCTAGGGTGAGGGTTGCAGCTATGAATAATCTTATCGAATCCATCAAGTTTAACGAAGCAGGTCTTGTGCCTGCTATCGCTCAAGATGCAATATCTAAGCGTGTGTTGATGATGGCATGGATGAATGAAGAAGCTGTGCAACAAACCCTGGAAACAGGCTATGCCCACTACTATTCTCGCTCCCGCCAAACCCAATGGAAAAAAGGCGAGTCCAGCGGCAATGTGCAAAAGGTGCTTGATATGTATTTGGATTGTGATGGTGACACCATGTTGCTAAAAATTGAACAAACTGGTCCTGCCTGCCATACCAACCGTGAATCTTGTTTTTACAAACAAAAACAAGATGATGATTGGGTAACAATTGAAAAGCCGTTAAGCGACTAAGGTATCGTCATACCCGTGTAGACGGGTATCCATCTTACAACTAAGCTCTGGCATAGATGGATTCCCAATCAAGTTGGGAATGACAGGGTGTTTTAACGATATAAGAACATATGGGGAAGCTATGAGCAGTAACAATATATTAAAAGAACTCGCTGCTATTCTCGAAGCACGTAAGTCTGAGTCTCCAGATACCTCTTACGTCGCATCGTTGTATGCCAAGCCTGATAAAATGCTGGAAAAGATTGGTGAAGAAGCAGTAGAAACCATTATCGCAGCCAAAAATGATGATAAAAAAGAAATCATCTATGAAACTGCCGACCTTTGGTTTCACACCATGGTGATGCTGGCACAAAAAGGTTTAAGCCCTGATGATGTGCTCAATGAGCTTGCTCGCCGCTTTGGTGTATCGGGTCATGATGAAAAGTCATCGAGAAATAAGTAGAAAGGAGTGAACCATGAGTGAAATCAATTACGGACCACTACAACAACTCATCGGCACTTGGAAAGGTGACAAAGGCACAGATATTGCCCCTGAACCCAATGGTGAAGAAAACAACCCCTACTTTGAAACGATTACTTTTGAAGCTATTGGTGATGTGGGTAATGCACAAGCGCAAACACTGGCTGTTCTTCATTACAAACAAATCGTCCAGCGCGCTGAAAGTGGTGATGTATTTCATCATCAAGTTGGGTATTGGTCTTGGGATAGTGAAACAGGTGTCATCACCCACTCCTTTACCATTCCGCGGGGTGTTGGTGTGGTGGCATGTGGCAGAGTATTGGATACCGATGACACGCCAAATATTACCATGATTGAAGTATCTGCCGAAGACACTGGCTTTGATGGTGGTATTGCCCAATCATCCTTTATGCAGAAAAAAGCCCGTACCACAGCATTTACCCAAACCTTTACCATTGATGGTGACTCATTGAAGTATGAGCAAAGTATTATGCTGGATATTTACAGCAAAACCTTTGACCATACCGATACCAATACACTTACCCGTCAAGCGTAAACAACCGTTTATTCACCATTAATAACATCAAAAAAGAAGATATTCTCGCCTTAATCATCCAGCAGCTTGAAAGTGATATAGCCATATCCGCACAAGCTGTTGAGATGGCGCGTGATACCGCAACCCACAAAGATTGTTTGGGTTCATCCAAGTATGAAACCATGGGACTAGAAGCATCCTATTTGGCACAAGGGCAAGGCACCCGTTTATTAGAGCTTGAACGCTCATTGGCTTATTTCAAGCAGTTCACGTTACAAGCATCTAAAAGTATTGAGTTAGGGGCATATATCATTCTCAACGATGAAGATGAGAAACAAACATACTTATGGATGGCTGCCGATGCAGGTGGTTTAAAGATAAACTATCGCCAACAAACCATTACTGTTATCACACCCAAATCACCCCTTGGAAAAGCCATGCTTGGAAAAACTATGGGCGATGATTTCTCTTTAAAAATTATGGGTAAAGAAAAATATTTTGAAGTGTTATCCATCCTATAATGAGTGATTCAAGCCGATGGTTTCTCTATATGATTCGCTGTAAAGGCAATGTTCTTTATACTGGTATCACCACAGATGTAGAGCGACGTTTTAAAGAGCATCAAGCAGGAAAAGGTGCCAAGTTTTTACGTGGTAAAACACCGCTTACGCTGGTCTATCAAATCACAGTAGGCAATCTCTCCGAAGCACTCAAAGAAGAGTTGCGCATCAAGAAGTTATCCAAAGCCTTAAAAGAGAAAATGATTAAACACCATACAAACATTCACTTTTCAGAATAAACACTATAAAGTCGTTCTATGTTTTTGATTCGTGTTACTTAGGTTACAACTATTCAGCATGTTTCCAAGCCACCTTCTCCCATTAAGGGGAGAAGGTTGGGATGAGGGGTTATTCTTTCAAACATCAACAAGAATCGTTTTATATAAACCCTCACCCCAACCCTCTCCCTTAAAAGGGCGAGGGAGGACTATGCTGAATAGTTACCTTAGATCTTTGAAAGGGCAAAACTTCCCTATGCGTTGGTCGGGGTATTACCATGAAAAAAAGGCATCAAGCGTACAAGACTTGGAAGATATTAAGGCATTGGAGAGCTTGTGATACATAAATCTCGACCCATTCAATATTTTACACCTGAATATTTGGAACAATGAAAACAACTATCCTCCCAACAAATTGTGCAATTCTTAGATGATTTCAAGCAGCTTGTTGCAAGCCAATATGTAGAACAAGGAAAGAAAAAATGAGCGATTGTCTATTTTGTAAAATCATTGCAGGTGAAATTCCTTCCGACAAAGTTTATGAAGATGATGATGTCTTTGCTTTTAAAGATATTCACCCCAAAGCACCTACCCATGTTTTGGTCATCCCAAAAAAGCATATTCCGACCTTAGCGGATGTGGATAACCCTGCCTTGCTTGGTACATTGATGAGCAAGGTAAACCATATTGCCAACGATGTATTAAACCTTGAAGCAGGTTATCGTATTGTCATCAATGTCCGCGAAGGTGGTGGTCAGGAAGTATTTCATCTTCATGCCCATATTCTTGGTGGCAAAAAGCTTCCTTTTTAAATACATTTAAAAAATCATGGCAAAAAAAGCTGTTCGAGCACGCTCAAAACTCACTGATATTCACCAAAACCTAGCTGAAATCCTCGGCGTAGAACGCTTGGATCAATTGGCAGGTTTATCACGTTTGCGCAGGTTATGGCCACATATTGTTGGACCGATGCTGGCGCAACGTACCGAACCTATTGAACTAAAACCAAGTAGCGATGGCAGCAGCACATTAATTATTGCCGTCAGCCATTCCACCATGGCACAACAAATTATTTTTCTACGCGATGACATCCGAAAATCTTGTTTTGAACAAGCCCGTATGGGGCGTATTGCTAAAATATTCACCCGTGTACAAGCTGTAGCAGGTATTCGACCTGCCAAAACCATGCCCGAAGCCAAGCCTGTTAGCCTACAACAAAAGAAACAGCTTGCATCTGAGTTGCAAAGCATCAAAAATCGCCCACTTCGCCACGCCATGTTTGAAGCAAGGCTTGCACAATTACGTTATAGCACTGGAGAAACATCATGAAAAAACTTTTAACCTTTAGCATGCTCGCCCTATTTTGTTTATTTGTTTCAGGCATTGACCATGCCGAAGCCAAACGTTTTGGTATGGGTTCTAGCTTTGGTAAAAGCTTTAATAAAAAAAGTACTGCACCGCGTATGTCGCAACAAAAAAATACCAGCTCAAGCAAACAAGCGACAACATCCCCAGCCCGTGGTGGCATGATGGGAATGCTTGGTGGTTTAGCACTTGGTGGACTTTTGGGTGCGATGTTCTTTGGCGGTGCATTTGAAGGCATCAACTTCTTCGATATTTTCATTATTGGTGCAATTATTTTTGGTTTCTTGTGGTTTATGCGTCGTAAAGCGCAAAACTTTACGCAACAACCTGCCTATGCAGGACAACAACCCGAGCAACAAGCTACACAGCCTGATTTATTCACATCTTCTGAATCCAGCCCTCAAGCTTCTGGACATATGTTACGCCCTGATATTGATGAAGCGCATTTCATCCCTGCTGCCAAAGATATTTTTATGCGCATGCAAACCGCATGGGATAAAAAAGACATGCAAGACATTCGCACCTTTTGCACGCCTGACATTGCCGATAAAATCGAAGCCGATATGCAATCATTGGGTAAAGACCAAACCCGCACTGAAGTCGGCATGTTAGAAGCAAGTTTGGTTGATAGTTGGATTGAATCCGATGATGAATGGGTTGCGGTTCAATTTCATGCCATGCTTAAAGAGGAAGTATTAAACAGCACTGCTCAAACTACCGAATCACAAGCCCATGAAATGCATGAAACATGGATTTTCCGTCATGCACCAAAATCTGATGATCCAACTTGGTATCTAGCAGGCATTCAACAAACTGTATGACCACACCAACAACAAACATCGACCTTTCCACATCCTTTGCAGGGCTAACCCTGCAAACACCGTTGGTATTACTCTCTGGCTGTGTTGGTTTTGGTGAGGAATACACCCGTATCGAAGGATTTAACAATCGCGATGTGGGGGCAGTTATTCTTAAAGGCACTACCGTAGAGCCTCGTATGGGCAATACGCCACACCGTGTTTATGAAACGCCATCAGGCATGCTTAATGCCATCGGTCTGCAAAATCCTGGCACTCGCTATGTGATTGACAATATTTTACCCAAACTTCCCCATCATCAAACGCAATTCTGGGCAAATGCCAACGGCTCTTCTTTAGAAGATTATGCAGAAGTGGCACGTATGTACGATGATTCACCTGTTACAGCCATTGAAATCAATATTTCTTGCCCGAATGTCAAAGAAGGCGGCGTACATTTCGGTAATGACCCTGTGATGGCTGCAAAGGTTGTGGAAGCTATGCGTCCAATGACCAGTAAGCCTTTGATTACTAAATTATCCCCTAACAATGCCGATATTGCCGAAACAGCGCGTTTGGTAATTGAAGCGGGTACAGATGGACTGTCAGTGATTAATACCCTCGTTGGCATGGCAGTCGATATTGAAAAACGCACCCCTATTATTGGCAATATATCTGGTGGATTATCTGGCCCTGCCATTAAACCTGTCGCTTTATGGAAAATTCACCAAACCCGTGCCATTTCTGCCAAACATCATATCCCCATCTTAGGACAAGGCGGCTTGACCACCCCAAATGATGCTATTGAATTTGCCATTACAGGTGCTGATGCGCTTGGGCTTGGCACTGGACTGTTTTATGACCCGCTCATCTGCGGAAAGGTATGCGATGGTTTGCGAGACTATCTTAAAGAGCATCACATGAAGTCTTACAACGAACTTGTAGGATGCCTGCAGTCATAAGACCTGCAAGAGGTTTCACTCGAACAGCTATACTGCTGTTTATACTTTGTCTTCCCAGTATTACATTAGCAGGTACATTATCAATTATTGGCGATGGGCGTTGGGTAAGTGTCGCTAAAGTTTATGATGGTGACACATTCAAAACACGTAGTGGTGAGAAAGTTCGCTTGTTGAATTTAAACACCCCAGAAATTCAACATCGTGACAACCGTGCTCAAGTGGGTGGCAATAAAGCTGCATTCGCACTTAAAAAGCTCATCCTAGGCAAGCAAGTTCGCCTTAGCTTTGATCAAGAGAAAAAAGATCGTTATGGGCGCACTCTGGCGCACGTTTGGATGCAAGATGGGCTTTGGGTCAATCAATATATGATTGAAGAGGGTTATGCCCATGTCTACACCTTTGAACCCAACACTCGCTGGGTAAAAAAGCTACTAAAAGCCGAACATATAGCCCAAAGAGAAAAACGAGGGATTTGGGCTACAAAACGATTTAAATTGCTGAATAGTCAAAGCCTATCATCCAAATTTATTGGTCAGTTTCGTGTGATACGAGGCACAGTAGACAGCGTTAAAAAGTGGTCATTCCGAACAGGTAAGTTGTATGTCAGCATTGCCAAAAAAGCGAGAAAATCATTTCAAAAACCACCTGCTTTACATCTAGGTCAAACAATTACCATACGTGGTAAAATTCGCATATCTAGCAAGGGAAAGATTTTCTTATCATTGTATTCCCCTGCTGATTTGGAGCTGAAATAATGTCTATCAAACATGTGTTACTTTTCATTATTGCTACATACATGACAGGCTGTGCAACCAACCCTGCCAGCAAAGAGAAAGATTTTGTTTTAATGTCAGAAAAGGCAGAGCTTGCATTGGGCTTAAAATTAGCTGCGCAATACAATCAACAGCTTCCTCTACTGGATGAAAAGGATCCACTTGCGGTGTTTGTGAATGAAGTTGGGCAACGTATCGCCACAGTCGCTGATCGACCTGAACTTTTTTATCATTTCCGTGTTGTCGATGATGCTACCATCAATGCATTTGCACTGCCTGGTGGGCATATTTATATTCACCGTGGACTACTCAATCACTTGAATAGTGAAGCTGAACTTGCAGCTGTATTAGCCCATGAGGTTGGTCATGTTACTGCCCGCCATGCAGTACAGCGTTATACCCAAATCCAAGGTTATCAATTAGGTATGTTCGTCACGTCAGTTTTTGTGCCCATTCGACCTGGAACATCCAACCTTACAAATTTATTGGCAGCCTCTTTTATTAGCGGTTATGGTCGCGACCAAGAGTTGCAAGCTGATGAATTAGCTCTCAAATATATCCCAAAAGCAGGTTACGACCCACAAGCTGTCGAGCAATTATTAGCGACGCTTCAACGCTTAGAAGAGATTGATAAAAAAGAGAAAAAAGATGCCGGTGATAAAGTCGTTGAGTATCATGGTGCATTTGCCAGTCACCCCGAAACCCAAAAGCGCATCTCAAAGACACACCAGCAAGCAAAAGCATTGGGTAAGGGCAACGGTTTAATCAATCACCAGCGTATGCTATCTGCTTTGGATGGTTATCCTTATGGTGATAATCCCGAACAAGGGGCTGTTGTCGGACAACGTTTTTTACATCCCGATCTAAACTTACAACTTAAATTCCCTGAGCGTTGGGTTATTAAAAACACGCCAAAATCTGTCACTGCCCGCATACGTCAAAAGAAAGTCTATTTTGAGTTATCCATTAAATCGTTAAGTAAACGGCGCACTGCTGCAAAGTTATTAGAATCGATTTTTCCCAAACGTCACATTGAGAATCTAACATCGGGCAAAGTATTGGGTTATCCATCGGCACATGCCCGTATTAAAGCCAGTGCTCCCCACGTAAGTAAAGCTTACATTGATGCCACAGTATGGCTTAAAGGCTCACAAGCATTTTTATTGTTTATGTGGGCACCTCGCGGCGATATTGCTCAATACGAGCCTGACTTTAAATCTATCCGACATTCATTAAAATTTTACGATGAAAAGGAATCAGGTGGTATTCCGCGTATTGCTCTGCACATATGGAAAAAAGGTGATTCTTGGTCAGCATTGGCGCGCCAATCCCATCAAATACTTGGGCACTTTACCGCCGATCGCATTGCAGCACTTAATGGTATGGAACTAACACAAACTCCCAAGATTGGATACATTATAAAGACTGTAAAATAGTGCTTTCATGTAAGCTTATGGATGCTCTACAAGCAGCCTTTTAAGTATTTTCCAGTCCAAGATTTTTTACATGCCACGACATCTTCAGGTGTGCCTGAAACCAACACATCACCACCTCTATCACCGCCTTCTGGACCCATATCAACAATCCAGTCGGCGGTTTTAATGACATCCAAATTATGCTCAATCACCAACACTGTATTGCCGTGATCAACCAAGGCATGCAAGACCTCAAGAAGCTTGGCAACATCTGCAAAATGTAAACCCGTTGTCGGTTCATCCAAGATATAAAGCGTATCGCCTGTTGCACGCCTTGCTAGCTCTTTGGCAAGTTTCACACGCTGTGCTTCGCCGCCTGAAAGCGTGGTTGCAGCTTGCCCCAAGTGAATATAACCAAGACCAACTTGTCGCAATGTACTCAAACGTGTTTTTAAAGGTGCAATAGCTTCAAAAAATTCAAAACCTTCATCCACCGTCATATTCAATACATCATCAATGGTTTTACCTTTGTAACGCACATCCAAAGTCTCACGGTTGTAACGTTTGCCTTGGCATGTTTCACAATGCACATACACATCGGGCAAAAAATGCATCTCGACTTTGATAATACCATCGCCCTGACATGCTTCGCAGCGACCACCCTTCACATTAAAGGAAAAACGCCCTGGTTTATAACCGCGCGCACGTGATTCAGGCACGCCTGCAAACAATTCACGAATGGGCGTAAAAATGCCAGTATAAGTTGCAGGATTGGAGCGCGGCGTACGTCCAATCGGGCTTTGATCAATATCAATGATTTTATTGATTAAATCTGCACCAATAAGAGCCTTGTATTGCCCTACCCGCTCTGTTTTTAAGCCCAAATGACGGGCAAAAGCACGATATAACGTGTCCAAGGTCATCGTCGACTTACCAGAGCCTGATACCCCTGTAATGCAGCTTAAACGAGCAATAGGAAAACATGCTGTAATATGATTTAAATTATGTTCAGATGCACCTTCAATGCCAAGCATGGGGTGTTTCTTATCAACTTTTCGACGTTTGGGCACGGCAATGGATTTTCTACCCGATAAATAATCCGCAGTCAGTGTATTGGATACTAAAATATCCGCCAAACTACCTTGTGCTACAATCTCACCACCATGTTCCCCTGCCAAAGGTCCCATATCGACAATAAAATCAGCATGACGAATCGCATCTTCATCATGCTCAACCACAATCACTGAATTGCCCAAGTCTCGAAGCCGTTTGAGTGTTTTTAACAAACGGTCATTATCACGTTGATGTAAACCAATCGATGGTTCATCTAAGATATACAACACCCCAACCAATGCCGAACCGATTTGTGTCGCAAGCCGAATACGTTGTGCCTCACCTCCTGAAAGCGTACCTGCTGTACGCTCCAAGCTTAGGTAATCCAAACCTACCTCAGTCATAAAACCCAAACGTGCTGCAATTTCTTCCACTACCTTTTCAGCAATGGCTTGATCTTGTTTATTCAATTTCAAATCTGTAATCCATGCCTGTGCTTCATGCAATGGCAAAGCACACACCGTTGGCAACGATAAATCACCCACCAACACATGCCGTGCAGCACGATTTAAGCGCGAGCCTTCACAGTTGGGGCAAGCAATCGCATTGATATACTTCGCCAATTCTTCACGCACATCTTCAGAACTTGTTTCACGGTAACGGCGTTGAAGATTGGGAATCACGCCTTCAAATGGACGACTCACCGTGCGATTTTGTGTGCCTGTTTGATAGATAAAATCGACTTTTTTACGACCTGTACCATGTAGAATTTGTTGTTTGGCTTCATCAGATAAATCAGCCCATGCCGTATCCATCGATACACCCACATACGCTGCCACCGAAGCCAATGTTTGGTGAAACATCACCGTTTCACGACCACCCCATGGTGCAATCACACCTTTTTGCAAAGAAAGCGAGTCATCAGGTACAACCAAGTCAGGATCAAATACACTTTGAATACCCAAGCCATCACACTTCGGGCATGCACCCGCAGGTGAATTGAATGAAAACAAACGCGGCTCTAATTCTGGATAAGAAATACCACAGTCAGCACAGGCATAATGCTCAGAATATAATTGCTCTTGATTATCAATCAGTGCAATCAACATACCTTCACCATAACGCAAAGCTGTCTCTACTGAATCTGCCAGACGTGTACGAATACCTTCACGAATCACCAAACGATCCACCACCAGTTCGATGTTGTGTTTAATATTCTTTTTTAACTCAGGCGCATCATCCAACGGCATAATCTCACCATCAATACGTACACGTACAAAGCCATCTTTACCTGCTTGCTCTAACTCTTTGCGAAATTCACCTTTGCGGGCCCGCGCTATGGGGGATAAAATCTGCACTTTGCTTCCCTCAGGTAATGCTTCCAGTTGCTCAATAATAGCACTGGCAGGTTGGGCAGTAATGGCTTGACCACAGCCATGACAATGCGGTTTGCCAATGCGTGCAAATAAAAGACGCAAATAATCATAAACTTCAGTAATCGTACCTACCGTTGAACGTGGGTTGCGACTGGTGGTTTTCTGCTCAATCGAAATCGCAGGCGAAAGCCCTTCAATCGCATCAACATCTGGACGCTCCATCATGCCCAAAAATTGTCGTGCATAAGCTGATAACGATTCCACATAACGGCGTTGCCCTTCGGCATACAAGGTATCAAAAGCTAACGATGATTTGCCCGAGCCTGATACCCCAGTAATTACAACCAATTTGTCACGTGGCAATTCAATATCAATATTCTTTAAATTATGCGCCCGTGCGCCTTGTATGCGAATACAATTTTCATTCATCCAATAACCCCGTCTACCATAACCATGTTAATAATATTATCAGTGAATTACCCGCAACATGCAAAAGAATCGGAATCCATAAATTACGTGTATATTCATAAGCTGATGCAAAAATTAAGCCGCCAATTAATTGTGGCGATAACAACGCTCCATGCATATAGGCAAAGCACATTGCCGATAATACAATCGCTGACCATATACCAAATGTTTCCCGCAACAAACGATAAACTATGCCTCGAAAGAATAACTCTTCAACTATAGGCGCAAGCAATAACATCAAGATAATACCTGCAAAACCCTGCGCAAAGCTGGGCAAGGTTAGCCATATATTTAACCCTGAAAACACGGCTAATAAAACAAGCCCTGCAAGCAATACAATAGCTGAAACCCAAAAAAATAACTGCCAATCTTTGCTTGTTGGGAGCGTAATCCCCAATGCTTCTCGCACATCAAAGTGAAGCACCAATAAGTATAATAATATGCTTTCACATATACGAAGACCCCATAACAATACCAATGCATCTAACTGAATATACGAAGCGAATACTTCACAAAATATCACAACCAACAATGAACATAAAATAAACCCTTGCGGTAAATCTTGCCAAGCTCGTTGATACATATAATAGCTACTCAACATGATCACAAAGTAACTTGTAGTTAGTTGGCTTACCGTATTTTTTCTGATAACAAAGTAAAAAAGCGTAATTTACTGCTGTAAGTAAGCCTTCTTCAACACCACTATCAAAAAAACAACCCGTGACATGACCATGCACAAAAATATTCACATCATATCCTGTGGGTCAACATCTACCCTTCGGCGTACGCCCGATGCTACCTTCACAGCCTTCAACACAGGCGCAAGCTTCCAAGGAAGAATTTTACGGCTTGCATCACGCAACAATAACTCCACTCGAAAACGCCCAGCCACTCGCTCCATAGCGCACTGCATCGGGCCACTCACCTGCACCTTATCCCATTGCAGCAATGCCTTAGCCAAAGCATCCGCCGCTGTTTGCGCGCGGCGCAAATCTCGTGCAGAAAAAACAATGCGCACCCAACGTCCAAAAGGTGGAAAAGATAGTGCTTCCCGAAGCTCTTGTTCTTCATCAAGAATAATACGTGCCTGCACATCACCCAAGCGCGCTAACCACGACGCATCAGGATTGCATGTTTGAATCACTACACGACCAGCACAATCACCACGTCCTGCCCGGCCAACCACCTGCGTCATTTGCTGCCACCACCGCTCACCAGCTCGAAAATCAGGTAAATTTAATCCCAAATCTGCATTCACCACGCCCACCAAAGTCACATTGGGAAAATGATGCCCTTTGACCAACATTTGTGTGCCAACCAAGCAATCCAAATCGCCTTGTGCAAACATACCCAATGTTTCTTTGAGTTGTTTTTGACTTTGCACCACATCGCGATCAAATCGCGCGAAGTTAAGCTCTGGCAAATATTCACTCAGTAACTCATCTATTTTTTCAGTACCTGCACCCAAAGGCAATAAAGCATCTTCACCACAATGCTCGCACACACGTGGTACACGTCGAGTATAATCACAACTATGGCACCGCAATTGCCCTGCCCTGCGGTGCAGGGTTAAACGAATCGAACAGGCATGGCATTCAGGCACATGCCCACATGCAGTGCATTGTAATGCAGGCGCATAACCACGCCGATTTAGAAACACAATCGACTGTTGTCCAGCCGCTTTTGTATCTTTTAAGGCTTGTAAAAAAGGCTCAGATAACACCGCATGATTTCCACGCATATCAATAATCTCAGGCGTAATAGCGGCATGCCCAGATACACGCTCAGGAAGCTCAAGCAATATCATGGTGCCTTCTTTGACTTGCCGCCAACTCTCTAAACTCGGTGTAGCTGAACCAAGCACAACAGGAATATTCTTTTCCTGTGCCAGCAATAAACTCATATCTCGGGCAGAATATGTCACACCATCTTGCTGTTTAAAGGAGCTATCATGCTCCTCATCCACCACAATCATTGCCAAACGTGGCAATGGCAAGAAAAGTGCCGAACGCGTACCAATCAACACATCCAAATCATTCAAACGATGTCGTACCGCGATTTTTTCACCATAAGGCATGCCTGAATGCCATGTGGCTAATTGTTTAAAACGCTGCGATAAACGCGATAACCACATCGGTGTTAAACCAATTTCAGGCACTAAGATTAAAATCTGCCCACCCTCTTTAACACACTGTTCTGCAGCCCGCAGATAAACCTCGGTTTTGCCTGAACCTGTCACCCCAAACAATAAAAAACTATGAAAATTCAAACCTGCGGCAATAATATTTTCACAAGCTTCTGATTGTTTGCTAAGCAATGTATGGGCACATTCAGAAGCTGTTTCCATAACAATACTTTCTTGAGCTACATCCTGAATACGCTCTTCTAAATAACCAGCTTCTAAAGCTTTTAAAATGCGATATTGAGGGTATGTATTACAGCGTTTCGCAATCGTCTGCAAAGAAATTGCTGCTCGATTCTGAAAGGCCTGTGCCAATGCTGCATCCGCCTGACTTAATGCCTGTTTATCAATATATCGAAAGCGACGTTTATCATCCACCGCCCACGCCAGTGCCATTTCCCAAACTTGCCCAGTATTGGCAAGATAGTAATCGCCCAAACGCTGTAAAAAACGTTGCTGCACGTCATTATACAATGGCAAAATATCCAGGCGATCCAAAACATACTTATAAGTATCTAAAACTGGTGATTGGTGAATCTTTTGTATCACAGCAATACGTTCACCCGAACCCAATGGTACACGTACACGGATACCCTTTAAAGGCTCTCCCAAATCATCCAGCCATTGATATGTATAGCGCATATGCAGCGGTGCAAACACCACCACATCAACGCATGTCATTGTCACTGCATTCAGCGCAACGCCTTCCTTTGCTCAATAATATCTGCATGGCATTGTGTTGCCACAAATTCAGGCACCAACTCTTTTAATAACACTTGAACATGTTTTACTTCACGCGCCACACATGCCGCTTGCAAACGCTCTAAAATACTCTGTAAATCATTCCAATCCATATCACGGCTAGCTGAAAGCATAATTTTTGGGTGTTTTGTGGCTACCAGAGCTTCTTTCTCATGAAAAAGCTCTTCATACAATTTCTCGCCGGGGCGTAAACCAGTAAATTTAATTTCAATATCTTTACCTAGCTCCAAACCAGATAAACGAATCATTTGCTCTGCCAAATCTGTGATTTTCATCGGTGAGCCCATATCAAGCACAAAAATTTCACCACCAGCACCCATACTTCCCGCCTGCAAAATAAGGCTCACTGCTTCAGGAATGGTCATAAAGTAGCGCGTCATATCGGGATGCGTGACCGTAATCGGACCACCTCTTTCAATTTGTTTTTGAAACAACGGCACGACAGAACCAGCAGAGCCTAAAACATTACCAAAACGTGTGGTAATGAATGCCGTTTTCTGTTGTCGTTGATTAAGATTCTGACAATAAATCTCTGCAGCACGTTTGCTTGCCCCCATCACATTGGCAGGGTTTACTGCCTTGTCTGTTGAGACTTGCACAAATTTATTACACCCATATTCAACTGCAATATCCGCCAACTGGCAGGTTCCCAAGACATTGGTTTTTACACCTTCAGCAGGGTTCCCTTCAACCAAGGGCACATGTTTGTATGCCGCAGCATTAAAAACCACGTCAGGATGCCAAGTTTCAAAAATCCAACGCACACGAGCTTCATCCCGCATATCACCCAGTATCGCAATCACAGAGCCATCATCAGCTGATAACTCCTGATCAATGCTATATAAATTAAATTCGCCATGATCAAACATCAACAACTGCGATGGCTGAAAAGCCAGAATCTGACGGCATAATTCAGAACCAATCGAGCCACCAGCCCCTGTTACCAATACACACTTAGCTTGTAAAAAACTGCTCACCTGTGAGTCATCTAATTGAATTTCTTCACGCCCCAATAAATCTTCAATGCGAATATCCCGCAATTGCCCAACTGAAACCTGATCGCCATGCAATTCAGATAATGATGGTAAAATTCGGCAGGCAATATCATGCTTAGAACACACTTGCATCAATTTCTGTAATGCTGCATGAGATGCTGAAGGAATCGCTAAAATAACCAAATCAACCGATAAAACACGAATATACTTTTCTAATGCATGCAAGCCATCCAAAACACGCACACCATGAATTTCCATACCATGTTTGCGTTCATTATCATCCAAAATACCAATCGGCATATAGGCTTCATGCTTGAGCAAATCACGTAATAATAGCTCGCCAGCCTGACCAGCACCAATGACCAGTGTGCGTTTACCTTGCGTACTACTAAACCCCATATGATGGTCTTTAAGCCAACGATAGAGCAAGCGTGGAATAGCCAAGCCTGCCAATAAAAACATCGGATATAACAACATCACCGAACGCGGAATATCGACCAAGCGCAACCATATAAAAAGTATCGCAAACGAAACCAATACACCCACAGCAACCGCCCGCATAATACGTAACAAATCAGGAATCGATGCAAAACGCCAAATCCCCCGATACAAATGAAACAACCAAAAGGATGTTGTCTGCACAAGTAAACAAACGATTAACATCGACCACATGGCTGATTGATTGTTTGGAGGAATACTTTCCAAATTAAAACGTACCCAAAAAGCTGCCAACAAAGCCAACGGAATCCAAAAGGCATCGTGTACAAATGCCATCCATCGGCTACGCCATATCCACAAATTCATGAGCGAATCTCACCATCTAATGATGCCAATGTTTGTTTTGCAGCCTCTAGTTCTGCCAATTTTTTCCGCTCTCCAACACCTGTACCATACAACTTATTTTTGACCCAGCACTCGGCTTTAAAACGTGGTTTATAATCCACGCCCAAATCACAAACTTTATACTCTGGCAATCCCCACCCTTTACCTTGCGTATATTCCTGCAAATGACTTTTGGCATCACGAGCATCAGAAATATCCATGCTTTTCAACAGTGGTTTCCAAGCTTTCAAAATTAAATCACGTGCCGCAGACCAACCCGCATCTTTAAACACTGCACCAATCACTGCCTCCACCGCATTGGCAACAATCGAAGATGATTTCACACCTTGGGCAGATCGTTCTCCGTCACCAACATGAAGGTATATCTCCAAGTTCCAATTCTGTGCCACCTTATAAAGGCTTTCTTTACGCACCAATCCAGCCCGCAAACGGGATAGCTGGCCTTCTGCTTCATCTGGAAATAAGTCATGCAAGTATTCAGCAATCACCAAACCGAGAACGGCATCCCCCAAAAACTCCAAACGCTCCATATGCTCAGCTGAATGAGAGCAATGTGTTAATGCCCTGGTTAATAAATTAGGCTGTGTAAAACGAACCCCAATACGTTTCTCAAAATCTTGCTGTAATTGCAACACGGTTTTATGGTGTTTCGGCATAAGGTTTAAAATCAAAGTCCTGCCGCAATTTAGCACGCAACTTATCCATACCTTTCAAATCTTTTTCTTCATAATTCGAATTTGGGTCTACGCCTTCAACAGGTCCAAGCAACCAAACAGTGACGTGATAAGAAGATGAAATTTCAACATGTCCTCCATCAGCCTTAATTATCAAATTATCATAAAATTCATCAGGCACTTCACCTGCTGCCAGATATTTGACATGAAACAAATCAGGAAGACGGGATCGAATCGCCCCCTCATTACTATCAGACATCGAACGAGATACACCTTCAAAGGTGTCTTGAACCTTCCAGTAAGCATTATAAACAGGAATAATCATATAACCATAAACCACACCAGCAGCAATGATTGCACCCCAAAACATCATCTTAAACATTGAAAAACCTTGCTCATTTTTCATATCTACTCCTCTTTTAACAAACTACCTATCTTAATGAAGCAATGTGCCTAATCGATTCCAGCGCACTTCACCTTTCGCCCCATCCCAAGACCACCAAACAATCGCCGCTTTACCTACCAAATAGCTTTGCGGTACAAAGCCCCAAAAGCGCGAATCTCTCGAATTATTTCGATTATCTCCAAGCACCATATAATGATCCGCAGGCACCTTCCATTCCCCATCACGAATAGAAAAGTCCTTACGCAAAACTTCATGGTTTACATCAAACAGGCGTTCTTCATATACAGTTGACATATCTACGCTACCATCACCTAAAAAATAAGCCCGTGGCCCTTTTTCTAGCAATGGCATTTCTTTACCATTCACAAAGAGCTTATTATCTTCATAACGAATTTCATCGCCAGGCAATCCTACGATACGCTTGATATAATCAATGCTGCGATCATCTGGATAATCAAACACAACAATATCACCACGTTTGGCACGCTCTGGTGCAATTTGAATATCGGTCAGAGGAATACGAAAACCATAGTTGTAACGTGTTACAAAAAGATAATCCCCAACTTCCAATGTTGGAACCATGCTTGATGATGGAATTTTAAACGGCGCAACGATAAAGCTACGAATCACAATCGCAATAATCGCGATCACAATCAACGACTCTATCCACTCACGCCATACTGGTTTTTCTGTACTCATACTCTAATCCTCACCTAGTTTTAATACTGCCAAAAATGCTTCTTGTGGCACTTCCACACTACCAATCGACTTCATACGTTTTTTACCGCGCTTTTGCTTCTCAAGCAATTTACGCTTACGTGAAATATCACCACCATAACACTTCGCAGTCACATTTTTCCGTACTGCTTTGATAGTTTCACGCGCCAAAATCTTGCCGCCCATCGCCGCTTGAATCGGCACATCAAACTGCTGACGAGGAATCAATTCACGAAGCTTTTTCACCAAAGCACGACCACGAGAATCTGCCAAAGAACGATGCACTATCATCGATAATGCATCGACTGGCTCATTATGCACCAATACATCCAATTTAATCACATCTTCTTCGCGAAATTCTGCCAGTTCATAATCCATGGAGGCATAACCACGCGTCACCGATTTTAACTTATCATAGAAATCAATGACCATTTCCGCCAGAGGCAAGTTATAAGTCAACATCACACGGCCTTGACCAATAAACTTCATATCTTCCTGCATACCACGTCGATCTTGGCATAATTTCATCATCGAACCAACAAACTCTTCGGGCATAAACACATTCGCTCGTACGGTTGGTTCTTCAATTTTAGAAATAAATTGTGGGTCAGGAAATTCACTCGGATTGGCGATTTCTTGAACGCTTCCATCACTATGATGAATACGGTAAACCACCGATGGTGCCGTGGTAATTAAATCCAAATCATATTCGCGCTCCAAGCGTTCTTGGATAATTTCCATATGCAACATACCAAGAAAACCACAACGAAAGCCCAAGCCCAAAGCTGTAGAGCTCTCTGCTTCATAGGTAAAAGCAGGATCATTCATATTGAGCTTTTCCAACGAATCACGTAAATCGACATAATCGGCAGAATCAACGGGATAAAGCCCTGAAAACACCATGGCTTTAGGCTCACGAAAGCCTGGTAACGGCTCTTCGGCAGGGTTACGTTCCAATGTTACCGTATCGCCAACACGCAAATCAGCCAAAGTCTTAATACCACAAATCATAAAGCCAACAGAGCCTGAGATAAGCTCTTTACCCGACACAGGTGCAGGCTGAAAAACACCTACATCATTCACTTCATAGGAGATTTTATTCGACATCAAACGAATTTTATCACCTTTTTTCATCACGCCATCAAACACACGTACCAAGGCAACCGCGCCAACATATGAATCAAACCATGAGTCCACAATCAAAGCCCGCAACACCTTATCATCATGCTCCTGCGGTGGCGGCATACGCTTCACAATCGCTTCCAACACCTCATCAATGCCCTGACCCGTTTTGGCAGATACACAAATAGCTTCAGAAGCATCAATACCAATCACTTCTTCAATTTGACGTTTGGCTTCTTCAATATCTGCGGAAGGTAAATCAATTTTATTAATCACTGGAATGATTTCAAGATCATTTTCCATCGCCAAATAGACATTGGCAAGCGTCTGCGCCTCCACACCCTGCGCCGCATCGACAATCAGCAAGGCTCCTTCACAAGCCTGTAAGGAGCGCGACACTTCATAAGTAAAATCCACATGCCCAGGTGTATCAATCAAATTCAATTTATACACTTCACCATCTTGCGCAGGATAATCCAAACTTGCTGTTTGCGCTTTGATCGTAATGCCACGCTCTTGTTCCAAATCCATGGAATCAAGCACCTGTTTTTTCATTTCACGCTCGGAGAGCGCACCTGTTTCTTCAATCAAGCGATCTGCCAAGGTCGATTTACCATGATCAATATGAGCGATAATCGAAAAATTGCGTATATACTTTTGTTTAGAGTCTGTGTTTGCCATTGTCGCGGCAGTGTACTCACAGCATGCTTAGTACGCTACAGGCAAAAAAATAGACAACACACAGGTTGTAAGGCTCGACCCCCAAAGGTTATAAAAAGAAACCTTAAACAGTTAAAATAACTTTGGTTCATCCGGAAAATGCGTCCGTGGATGTTAGGATTCTCGAAAACGTGAGGTTTTACGATGTCGACGAGTCTTTTATATCATGGATTTGGCCTGCCTACAGGCTATGAATATCAAAGCAGCCGCT
>JALUXZ010000037.1 GCA_027018935.1 Mariprofundaceae bacterium | reverse complement strand
AGTCCAACTCATCTTTTAGGCTTCGGTCTTCACGGGTATAAACCAACAAGGCATCAAATGGGTCTGCCAAGGCTGGCAAGCTGGGTAATAAAGCTTCGATGGCATGGCGATTATGTGCGGCATCTAACCAGATATGCGCTTGTTGATGTTGGATGTGTTGCAAACGACCAGTGGCAATGGCTTGGGTTACGGCATTTTTTAATGTTTCTTTGTCTGCTTGGATGGTGCTGTTATCACGTAATATATTGAGTGCGGCATATGCTAGGGCTGCATTGATTTGCTGGTGTTTGCCAGCCATAAGACATGGCTGCTTAAGTGGCTCTACAAACTGTAAGTGTGCATCATGCGATACTAAAATATCACGAACTTCTTCTGCTTGTGGTGCAGAAACACCCCAACGGCAACCATGTAAGGCATAGGCTTTTTCTTCGGCAACGCTAGCAATGTTATCACCTAACCATGCTTCATGATCCAAGCCAATCGGTGTCATCAATGCCATGTCCGCATCAACTGCGGTGGTGGCATCTAGCCTTGCTCCAACGCCTGCTTCTAATATTTCGACATCAACATGATTCTGGCTGAAATGGTGTAGTGCTAATGCGGTAGCCACTTCAAAGTAGGATGCACCCACATCTAAGGCGATAGGCATAATCGTTTCTAGATGCCGCCATAAATCTGCATCTGAAATGGGTTCCCCATTGATACGAATGCGTTCATTGAACTGCAATATATGAGGGGAAGTATATAAACCGACCTTGAGACCAGCGGTTTGCAAACCAACTGCCAGCATAAAGGCTGTGGAGCCTTTACCATTGGTGCCTGCAATGCGAATGCGTAGTTTAGGACGCTTACAAGCTAAAGGCTTGAGCAAGGCCAACATGCGCTCATGCCCTGGTTTATAATCACGATCAGCAGAAGGCTGACCAAGTTGATTTAGCCAATCATCAATGTTTTGTGGTTTCAAGGTTTGATAAAAAGGTTTGGAAAGTTAACGGGCAGGGCGATAGGCGCGGTGCATGAGGTGTTCGAATAATATCTTCAAATAATCACGCAATTCACGGCGATCCACGACATCATCAATCAAACCATGCTCAAGCAAGAAGTCCGAGCGTTGAAATCCTTCTGGAAGTTTCTCACCTACGGTTTCTTGAATAACGCGCGGTCCTGCAAAACCAATCAATGCATCAGGCTCTGCAATAATCACATCGCCAAGCCATGCCACAGAAGCAGATACACCACCCATGGTTGGGTCGGTGAGTAGGCAAACAAAAGGTAGTTTGGCTTCATTTAAACGATTGGCAGCCGAGGATGTTTTTGCCATTTGCATCAACGATAAAAGACTTTCCTGCATGCGAGCGCCACCTGATGATGTAACCAATAAATAAGGGCATTTACGCTCTACTGCACGCTCCATACCGCGCACGATTTTTTCGCCAACCACAGAGCCCATGCTGCCGCCCATATATTTGAATTCGAAGATGGATGCAGAGACTGTTTGCCCACAAATGTCACCAATATAATTGCGCATGGCATCTTGTTTGCCCACACGTTTATTGGCATCTTTTAAGCGATCTTTGTAGCGTTTTAAATCTTTAAATTCGAGGGGGTCAGTTGAGCGAAGCTCACCATCAAATTCTTCGCAGCTATCTTTATCAAAGAGGGTGCTAGCACGCTCTTCTGCACTGATGCGCAAATGTTGATCACAACGAGGGCAGACCATTTGAGAGCGAGCAAGCTCTTTGTTATATAGGGTATCGGAACATCCAGGGCATTTAATCCACATGCCTTCAGGCGCGCTATTCTCTGGTTTGGATGACAAAATCGTTTTTGGGCTTTCAATTAAGCGTGTAATCCAGTTCATGGTCAATCCTTACAATAAAAGTTCATCCACCTGCGTTAGCATACGCACGTGGGGAATGTTTTCAGCCTCAACTTCAGCTGTCATAATATTCAGTGTTTCTGGCTTCATATGGAATAAATAAATGGGTGTTTTACCCAATGTATGAAGTTTTTTCAGTTCGCGAGCCATTTGTTTGGGTGTTAAGTGACCGCTAATTTCAGCTAAGTTACTATAGGCATTGGGGAAAGAGCAATCAATAATGAGACCGCGTAAATTGGGTTGAGCATTGGCAACATCCCATAGTGTATCTGTTATACCTGTATCAGCAGAATAAATAAATTGTTTGTCACCTTGGTCCAATAAAAAACCCGTACATGGTACTGGATGAGTCATAGGGATGGGGGTGATGGAAACACCATCAACGGTGACCTTTTTCAACGATTCGATAGCAGAGAACTTTAAAATAGGATCTTCGAGTGTCGGTATTTTAGTGAAATCTGGCCATATTGCATCATTGAGAAAGTGTGTTTTTAGCGTATCTAAATTCTCTTGCAGGCTATGAATGGTAATACAGCGGTTTTCATTCGTGCCGCCCATACGTTTGAGAGAACGATTATCTGCAAGAAAGGCAATATCTTGAATATGGTCCAAATGTGTATGCGAAATAAACACATGGCTAATGTGGCGTTGCTCTTCCAGTGTTAAAGCAACAGTAGGAGAACCAGCATCCAAAAGGATGGAGTCATTGACCAAAAATGAGCTTAAATGAAAGCCAAGAAGTTGGCCTCCATAACAGCCTAAAACCCTTATTTTCACGCTTGAATCGCCGCTTTCATAGTTTGGGCTGCATGATTGATAGCTGAATGCATACTTTGATGATCTTTAGCATGTGCAGGAATCTGCCCTACAAAATGGCTGCCAACAACAACACCATCAGAAAATGCAGCAACTTCGCTGGCTTGTTGTGGTGTTTTTACACCAAAACCAACGCATACAGGCAAGTTTGTATGCATGCGAATATTTTCAACTTTGTTTTGAATTGCAGTCATTTCACCCATGTTAGCACCTGTAATACCATTTAGCGATACATAGTAAATAAAGCCGCTTGCGTGTGTATTTGCAAGTTTTATACGCTCATCCGTGGAAGTGGGTGATAAAAGAAGGATGCGATCAAGCCCATATTGTTTGAAAATTGGGTCACATAAATGCCCTTCTTCTGGGGGAATATCGACCAGTAATACGGCATCAACACCCGCTGCAACAGCTTGTTTGGAAAAGTTATCAAAGCCCAAAACAAAAGGTGTATTAGCATAACCCATCAGCACAATGCCAATATCAGGGTTGGCTTCTCGTACGTTTTGAGCAAGCTTAAAGACATCTGATATATGCGTGCCCGATGCCAAAGCACGTTCGCTGGCAGCTTGAATGACAGGGCCATCTGCCATGGGATCAGAAAAAGGCATGCCGATTTCGAGAATATCAACCTGCTCGGCAAGCGTAAGTAATAGTTTTTTAGATGTTTCTACATCAGGGTCGCCCGCAGTCAAATAGCCAATCAATGCGGCACGGTTCTCTGATTTACAGCGTGTGAAAACGTCGCTCAAGCGGCTCATGCGACGGCTCCTTGTGTGTCATCTTTAAAGCCCAATTTATCCATCACGGTATTCAAATCTTTATCACCGCGCCCAGAAAGATTAATCAATACGATTTGATCGGACTTCATCTTTGCTGCGATACGCATGCCTGCTGCGAGTGCATGGCTGGATTCCAAGGCTGGAATAATACCTTCAGCTTTGGTTAAAATCTGAAAAGCTTCTAAGGCATCATCATCGGTTGCACTATCAAGCTTCAAGCGTCCTGCTTCCATCATAGCTGCCAGTTCAGGGCCAACACCAGGGTAATCGAGACCTGCAGAAATACTGTGTGTGCCTTGCACTTGCCCTTCTTCATCTTCCAACAAATAACTCAAGCTACCATGAATAATACCAGGTTTTCCTTTTAGCAAAGCTGCGGCATGCTCTCCTG
>JALUXZ010000036.1 GCA_027018935.1 Mariprofundaceae bacterium | reverse complement strand
TTAAACGCTTCTTACCCATATATTCAAGCTCTGAAAAACTACGTTGATTCGACATGGACTAAAACCACCTTAACTTAGATTAACTAAAATCTAACATATTTGGTGGAGTTAATCAGCACTTCCCTAGCAAAGAAGACATGCCACCTTGCATGGGATACAAGCTTTTGTGTGTAGTGCAGTCATGATATAACCTCGCAGGTGTTCGGTAGTACTAGCTGTAGCGTAGTCGCTTTTGCAGGAACAATACATACAACCATAAAGGAGCCTTTATGCGGGCAATGATGATTCACAAAGCAGGTGCGGCAGAGCAATTGCAGCTAGAAGACGTTGCTAAACCGAGTATCAGCGAGCCAAATCAGGTATTGGTGCAAGTTTTTGCGGCAGGTGTGAATCCGATTGATACAAAACTTCGTGCCAATGGCATGTTTTTTCCTGATGCTTACCCTAGCGTGTTGGGTTGTGATGGCGCAGGTGTGGTGGAAGCCGTTGGCGCAGATGTCAGCGAATTCTCGGCGGGTGATGCTGTGTATTATTGCTATGGTGGTTTGGGTCAGAAACAGCAAGGGCAATCGCAAGGCAATTATGCCGAATATAATGTTGTGCCAGCTGAATTTTTAGCAGCAAAACCAGAGTCTTTGGGTTACTTGCAAGCTGCGGCCGCGCCCTTGGTATTGATTACTGCTTGGGAAGCTTTGTTTGATCGAGCAGGGCTGCAATCAGGGCAAAAAGTGTTTGTGCATGCTGGAGCTGGTGGTGTTGGGCATGTGGCGATTCAATTGGCAAAAATTGCAGGTTGTGATGTTGCAACCACGGTCAGTAACGATAAAAAAGCTGAATTTGTGCGTGAGTTGGGTGCGGATAAAGTCATAAATTATAACAAAGAAGATGTTGCAGAGGCTTTATTGGCGTGGACAGATGGCAAGGGTGTGAATATTGCCTTTGATACAGTCGGTGGTGATGCTTTCAAGCAATTGATTCCTGCTATGGCGCATTACAGTGATTTGGTATCTATTTTACAGGTGCCAGATGATGTGGATTGGAAGGCATTGCGTCTAAAAAATGTACGGGTATCGCAAGAATTGATGCTTACACCGATGCTCTCGAATTTAAAAGAAGGTGCAGCGCATCATGCAGCGATATTGGAGCAATGTGCGCAATTGATAGATAATGAACAATTAAAGATTCATGTCGCTAAGATGTTACTATTAGAAGATGTTGCACAAGCGCATCAGTTGATTGAAGCAGGGCATATGCAAGGCAAAATTGTATTAGCTGTGGCAGGGGAAGTGGAAGAAGAAGGTGAAGTCTCGTAAGCTACCGCCCATGAGAAAGTATGCACTCAAACGCTTGCTTGGTATGTTGCCGCTATTGCTGGGCATCACCATGATTTCATTTGCCATGATGCATTTGGCACCAGGTGAGCCTGCGGTGACAGGTCAGGAGTTTAATCCGAAGGTTTCTTCGCAAGATATTGAACGTCTGCGCACCTATTATGGTTTGGATAAACCGCTTTATGAACAATATTGGAATTGGCTGAAACGTCTGGCTGTATTGGATTTTGGAGAATCTTTTTCTAGCGATCATCGCCCTGTCCTTGATAAAGTAATGGAGCGTTTACCTGTCACCCTATGGATTAATATCTTAGCCATGATGGTGATTTTTTTGGTGGCAATTCCCATTGGTGTGATGAGTGCGGTGAAGCAAGATTCATGGTTTGATCGTGCTATGACGGTGTTTGTATTTATTGGTTTTGCCATTCCATCATTTTGGCTGGGATTGTTGCTGATGATGGGTTTGGGTGTGAATATGAACCTCTTACCGATTTCGGGTATTCATGATTATAGCTGGCAGCAGATGGGCTTCTGGGAACAACAAGCTGATTTTTTCAAACATTTAATCTTACCCGTATTTGTATCGGCGATTGGCGGCTTGGCAGGAATGAGTCGATTTATGCGTACAGGTATGTTGGAAGTGATTCGTGCCGATTATATTACTACGGCGCGAGCTATGGGTGTGCCAGAAAATACGATTCGTTATCGTTTGGCATTAAAGAATGCCATTTTACCGATTATTACGCTGCTGGGGCTTTCGATTCCAGGGCTGATTGGTGGCTCCGTGATTGTGGAGTATTTGTTTTCATTGCCAGGTATGGGGCGCTTGTTTTATGAAGCGATTTTAGCCCGTGATTATACCGTGGTGATGGGTATTACCGTGATTGGTGCGGTACTGACTTTAATTGGCAATCTCATGGCAGATTTGGCATATGCTTGGGCTGATCCACGTATTCGGCAGGGACAGTGAGTATGTTTGATTATCTTAAACAACAACCATTGATGTTGGTCGGAGGCGTGATTGTTCTCACGATTGCCTTTTTAGCGGTATTTGCACCTTGGCTTGCACCTTATGATCCAACAAACATCAATGTAAAAAATATTTTGATGCCACCATCTTGGCAACATTGGTGTGGCACAGATACCTTGGGTCGCGATGTGTTCTCTCGCATGTTGTATGGCGCACGTATCTCGCTGGCAGTTGGTTTTGTGGCAGTCGGTTTAGCTATTGCCATCGGTGTGGCTTTGGGAGCTATGGCGGGATATATGGGTGGACGGATGGATACATGGATTATGCGCAGCACGGATATGGTGCTTTGTTTCCCAACCTTCTTTTTGATTTTGGCAGTGATTGCCTTTTTAGAGCCTTCGATTTGGAATATTATGATTGTGATTGGGCTGACTTCATGGATGGGGGTTACAAGGCTTGTACGAGCCGAATTTTTATCATTGCGTAGTCGTGAGTTTATCCAAGCCGCAGAAAGCTTGGGTGTGAGCCCGCTACGCCTTATTTGGAAGTATTTATTACCCAATGCTATGGGGCCAATCATGGTTTCTGCCGTGCTGGGTATTGCAGGGGCTGTATTGGTGGAATCAGGTCTATCCTTTTTAGGTTTGGGTGTGCAACCGCCAGACCCATCATGGGGTAATATTCTCACTGAAGGCAAAGATAATATTCAACTGGCTTGGTGGTTGTCATTATACCCTGGTTTGGCGATTCTGATTACGGTATTGGGTTATAATTTACTGGGTGAAGGTCTGCGGGATGTTTTCGACCCGAAATTAAAATCATAATGTTATCCGATGAACAATATATGGAACAAGCTCTGCAACAGGCAGATCTAGCAGCTGAATGTGGAGAAGTACCTGTAGGTGCGGTGCTTGTACTACCTGATGGGCAACAGTTTGTAGCGCATAATGCCCCAATTTCGACCTGTGATGCATCAGCGCACGCAGAAATGCAGGTGATTCGCGCAGCTTGCACTGCGATTGGTAATTATCGACTTGTTGGGGCGCAATTATTTGTAACTTTGGAGCCATGTGCGATGTGTGCAGGAGCCATTATTCACGCCCGTATAAAACGCGTTATTTATGGCGCATCGGAGCCAAAAACAGGGGCGGTTGAATCATTGTATCAACTGTTATCGGATAAGCGTTTAAATCATCAAGCCGAGCTTACAGGTGGTGTGCTTGCGGATGCGTGTAGCACACAAATAAAAGCCTTCTTTAAGAGTCGACGTAAAAAATAAAATATTGCATTTATCTTTTATAATAATGCCATAAATAGCATTATTTCTTAAAGTTAAATTTAATTATTACAATAATTAATATATTTTTAGAATATTGATTTAAAAAGTTAATTATCGAAAGTATTCTTGCTTGCACAGCTATAGTTATTCAGGTTTAGAGTTGCCGTATTTAGAGCCTCCTCAGAAACTCATCTTTTCATTTAGGCGGAAATCACCCGTTTAGAGCTAATACCCTCCTTCCAATTATTTAAAACGGCCGCTGTTCGATGTGGTGCGCTTGCATCCATGTCAAAACA
>JALUXZ010000035.1 GCA_027018935.1 Mariprofundaceae bacterium | reverse complement strand
TATCAATTATTTCATTGTTCTTTTTACCCTCGCCATATTTTTTGCCTCTTTTAATAAGCTCTACAATATATTCTGCTTGAGACTGTGTGAGAGGTAGCTTATCTCCTTGAAATTGCAGCCCGCCGAGGTCTAAGGCTTTACTAAGCTCAAAAATACTCACCTCTGAAATAATAACATCAGTTGCAATGTTCAACTCAGCAGCAGTAAAGGCTTCACCTGTGACTTGATTAATGACACCCTTTGTATTATTAATAATATTATCAGGAACAAGTGAGGTAGGAAGCAATCCATTAGCGTCAACTAAGTTAACTGGATCACCCAGCACATACCCATAAAGATTGCTATCACCACCCGCAAACTTAATCGGGTCTTTCGCTGTCCATCTTCCTGTTTCAGGGTCGTAGTCGCGTGCGCCGAATCTCACCAGTCCCGTATCACGGTCATAGATACCGCCAGCGAAGCCGAAAGGTTGGAAGCCTGGGTTGGTATCTTGAGTGACATTGCCCCAGTCATCATAATCCATGCGCTGCACGATTGCACCAGTGCTGGTGTTGACCACAAGCCTTGGGCTGCCAAGATGGTCAGAGATAATCCGATAGGTCACGCCACCCTTAATCATATAATCAGGCACATTGCCTTTAGAGCCATAAACAAACCTGCTCACCACATTGCCAGCACCATCAAGTTCTGCCACAGGGTTAAGCTGGTCTTTATACAGGAAGCCTTGCGTTAAGACTCCATTGACCTTTTTACCAATCCGCCTGTTCCTGCCATCCACAACGTAATCAATGGTTGTGCCATTGGGTAGTCCAACATGCATAAGATTGCCAAGCACATCATATTGATAAGTTGTGACTTGTGGATTCCCTCCTGCGAGGGAATGACGTTTAGAGGCAAGCTCACCATTGGCAGTGTATGTATAACTATTGCCATTCCATGCTGTTAAGCGGTCTTGCCCATCATAATAGGCGAGTATACCACCAGCTTTGTTAAATCCGTTGACGCGGTTGCCGTTGCCATCATAACCATACACGGATACCGCCACACCATTCTCCGATACACCTGTTAATCGACCTGCAAGGTCATAGACATAATCCGTGGTAGTCGTAACGCCTTGAATCGTCTCCACCTTCTGCGTGATACGACCCAGCTTGTCACGGGTGTAACTGGTGGCAAACGGAGCAGAAGAACTAAACGCACTGATTTCACCAAACTCATTGTAGGCGTTGGTTGTGGTGATTGCGCCAAGCGTTGTGCCTGTCAGCAAGCCATTGAGCGGGTCACGGGTTAATGTCTCGGCATAACTTAAATTAACGAAAACTCACTCCTTTTCCCATCACTTCCCATCTGCACAAACTTGTTTTTCCTCCTTAGACGGAAATGCCCCTCCAAAATCAGCAAAACCTTCAATGAATATTACCTTATCATTTTTTTGAAGGTACACTTTATATCCATAGTCACTGATTTCGGACACATACGAAAAGGAAGTGTTTGAATTCCAATCTTTTATATTTGCCCTCATATAACTATCTAATATGTGGTTCGCATGAGCACATTGTTCCCAGTCTTTTAAATTTCCATATGAAAGTGCTGTATAATATTTTTTAAAAACAAAGTAGGAGTAGCCATTTGTTGAATTAGCATCAATGCTTAATCCAATATATTTCCAACCTTTCACATCCGTATCTGAAATCAATGCAAGCACTGGATAACGGAAGAAAAATACTATTATCCATAGTAGAACTACTACCAATAGCATGTAGGGTTTACTAATCATTTTACTGGCTAGGGAAGACATCAAAAGGAGTTCCTCCAAACATATCGCCAATAGCACGTGCCCCCCTTGTTGCAGCCTCGGCCCCATAACTTCTTTGTCCCCAAGGCTGAGGGTCAAAGTCATATCTATCAATTCTACCATTAGAGCTTGGATTTGCACGCCCAATGCCATAATCAAATTCAGAGCTATTGGGATTCTGATTATACCTACATGTTTGATCTTGTGACATGGTGAAACCAGTACCATTCCCAAAGAAGTAATGATCTATAAGTTGCTGCTCAAGGTCGCTATTAATTCCTGGAGCATTAGATAGAATTGCTGCTCCAATTGCTGATTTTATAGCGTTCCCCGTTGCATTGGCAACATTCGCAAGCGCATTTCCGATATCACCTAGTGTAGACATGCCATTTACATCAATAAGATTAATTGGATCACCCAGCACATACCCATAAAGATTAGAGTCACCACCCGCGAACTTAATCGGGTCTTTGGCTGTCCAACGACCTGTTTCAGGGTCATAATCCCTTGCACCAAAGCGGACTAGGTTAGTGTCTCTATCGTAGATGCCGCCAGCAAAACCAAAAGGTTGGAATCCAGGGTTGGTGTCATTGGTAACATTACCCCAATCATCATAATCCATGCGTTGCACGATTGCGCCGCTTGTTGTGTTGACTACAAGTCTTGGGCTTCCCAGATGGTCACTAATGATTCTGTAGGTCACGCCACCCTTAATCATATAATCAGGTACATTGGCTTTAGAGCCATAGACAAACCTGCTGACTACATTGCCAGCACCATCAAGCTCGGCAACAGGGTTTAATTGGTCTTTATACAAGAAGCCTTGAACTAAAGTGCCATTGACTTTTTTACCAATCCTGCGATTGCGTCCATCAATCACATAATCAATGGTTGTGGCATTGGGCAGGCCAACATGCATAAGGTTGCCCAACACATCATATTGATAAGTTGTGACTTGTGGATTCCCTCCTGCGAGGGAATGACGTTTAGAGGCGAGTTCACCATTGGCAGTATATGTGTAGTTCGTGCCGTTCCATGCGGTCAGGCGATCCTGTGCATCATAATATGAAAGGATGCCGCCAGCTTTGTTAAAACCACCGATACGGTTGCCGTTGCTATCGTACTGGTAAACGGCAGTGGCAATACCATTCTCTGCAACGCCTGTAAGCCTGCCTGCAAGGTCATAGACATAATCCGTGGTGGTAGTAATGCCAGAGATAATTTCACTTTTTTGTGTAATTCGACCTAATTTGTCTCTTTGATAGGAAATATTGAAGTTATCTATGCCAAAAGAGGCATTAAATGCACTTATTTCACCAAATTCATTGTAAGCATTGCTTGTGGTGATTCCTGTTAATGATGTGCCTGTAAGCAAGCCATTCTGAACATTGCGGCTCAACGTTAAAGCACCCGAACCTGTCAACAACCCATCGGCATCATAGGTATAAGCAATCGGTGTTGCGCCTACTGTTCTGGAAGTTGCGCGGAAGTTGTTATCATAAGCCACAGATACACTGCCAGTGATAGCACCAGCCCATGTCTCGGATAACGGCAATGAACCATCATAGGTATCGCTTAATGTGCCGCCATCAGGTGCAGTAATCGTAGACAAATGACCTGTGGTTGGGCTATATCCATAAGTTGTGCTGCCTCGCGGCAAGGTCTGCGTGGCAAGTCTTGCGCCTGCATCATAAGCCAGACTCAATGCCTGACCATCTGGGCGGATAACCGAAGTCAACTGCTTGGCAAGGTTATACTGATACGTCGTCGCACCTGTGCCTGCAACGGTTGGCGGTGTATAACCAGCTTCCAAACTCACTGCCGTATAATTAAACACATGCGCATTTCGACCAGGTGGTGTGATGGATAACAGATTACCAAGATTATCATAGCTATAAGCAATACTGCGACCATCGGGCAAGCTCTGACTGGTGACTCGACCCATCAGATCATAGGCAAACGAGGTACTGCGATTCAGCGCATCGCTCACGCTGGCGACATTGCCTGCGGCATCATAAGCAAGCGTTGTGGTGCGCGGATTGAGACTACCAACGGTTGTGTCCGTTAATCGACCACGGAAATCATAAGCATACGTTGA
>JALUXZ010000034.1 GCA_027018935.1 Mariprofundaceae bacterium | reverse complement strand
GCATCTATAAACCTGCTGTCATACCGAAAATTATCCCACCAGCTATTTGTATCAATGTTAAAGTCATTATAATTTAATCGCGATTCAGAAGTGCCTCCAGACTGTCCATAGCAAAATTGCCCCGATCCTGGAGCAGTAAAACTATATGCCTCTCCACTATCTTCTTTGCAATTATACACACACCATTTGTCGCCACCTTTGTCATAGACTCTCTGGGTGCCTGGAGCAACCCCTGTGCTTTTTGCATAGCATTTTGCACAAACTAAACCTGATGGATCAATCCCATTAACTGGATCACCCAATACATAACCATATAGGTTGGAATCACCCCCATCAAATTTAATCGGGTCTTTCGCCGTCCACATTCCTGTTTCGGGGTCATAATCTCGCGCACCGAATCTGACTAAGTTAGTATCACGATCATAAACCCCTCCCGCGAATCCAAACGGTTGGAAGCCTGGATTTGAGTCTGCAGTAACATTACCCCAATCATCATAATCCATGCGCTGAACTACTGTGCCTGTGCTATCAACGACGAGTCTTGGGCTGCCGAGGTGGTCAGAGATGATTCTGTAGGTGACTCCACCTTTAACCATATAATCAGGCACATTGCCTTTAGAGCCATAAACGAAGCGGCTTACAATGTTTCCAGCACCATCAAGCTCTGCCACAGGGTTAAGCTGGTCTTTGTACAAGAAGCCTTGCGTTAAAGTACCATTGACCTTTTTGCCAACCCTTCTGTTTCGTCCATCTACGACATAATCAATCGTAGTGGCATTGGGTAAGGTGGCACTCATCAAGTTGCCCAGGGGGAAAAGGGGACGCTACCCTTTTGGAGTGGCTGTTGGGGGAGTGGGGAAGCAGGGTTTCTTTTGCGTAACATGATTGAAACGTTAGCCTAGAAGCTAGTTTACAGCAAGTTGGGGCGCATTGCGTTGCCACTGCTTGCCTATATGACATTTAATAAAGGGTAGCATCCCCTTTTTCCACGGTTAAAACATCCGAACTTGTGCTGCGACTACTTGTTAAACCGTTTTTGCTTGTACGTGTATAAAGCGAAGCACCAGAAAATTCATTTTTACGCGTTGATGTACTCACACGACCTTCCTGATCGGTGGTGGTGGCATAAAGGGTACCACCTGTTGATGAAGTAGCGAAGTGGCTGATGCCATTCACCGCATCCGTCACGCTGGCGACATTGCCTGAAGAATTAACCAAACTCACTCCTTTTTATCATTAAAGGGTAGCGTCCCCTTTTCCTCTAAGCAACCGATACCGAGCCAGACACCCCACCCGCCCAAGTCTCAGAGAGTGGTAATGAACCATCATAAGTATAACTCAATGTCCCCAAATCAGGGGCAGTAATCGTAGATAAATGACCTGTGGTTGGACTATATCCATAAGTAGTGCTGCCTCGTGGCAAGGTCTGCGTGGCAAGCCTTGCGCCTGCATCATAAGCCAAGGTCAGTGCCTGACCATCTGGCCTTGTCACCGAAGTGAGCTGCTTGGCAAGGTTATACTGATACGTCGTCGCACCTGTGCCTGCAACG
This sequence comes from Mariprofundaceae bacterium, assembly GCA_027018935.1. Lineage (GTDB taxonomy): Bacteria > Pseudomonadota > Zetaproteobacteria > Mariprofundales > Mariprofundaceae. The sequence continues at coordinate 2,363 of JALUXZ010000034.1, read as the reverse complement.
GTTGGCGGGGTATAACCAGCTTCCAAACTCACTGCCGTATAATTAAACACATGCGCATTTCGACCAGGTGGGGTGATGGAGAGAAGATTACCCAGATTGTCATACGAATAAGCAATGGAGCGACCATCAGGCAAGGTCTGACTGGTGACTCTACCCATCAGATCATAGGCAAACGAAGTGCTGCGATTCAGCGCATCGCTCACGCTTGCTACATTGCCTGTAAAATTAACCAAACTCACTCCTTTTTATCATTAAAGGGTAGCGTCCCTTTTTCCAATAGGTATAGGCAATCGGCGTTGCGCCTACTGTTCTGGAAGTCACACGGAAATTATTATCGTAAGCAACCGATACCGAGCCAGACACCCCACCCGCCCAAGTCTCAGAGAGTGGCAATGAACCATCATAGCTATAACTCAATGTACCCAAATCAGGGGCAGTAATCGGAATCAATGGGGGAACTTCATAGCGTCTCTTTTTTTATAAATTCACTTTTTTTGTTGAGCTCGCAGAAGTATAGCTAAACCGACCAGACCCGAGGCTACACCAAAAAACCTGATCTCAAGGCTCCCAACCATAATAATACCCACTCCTACCAATAGAATAATTGTTCCCATAACCGTTCCCATAACCTACCCCTTAATAACACATTTTCTGATTTGATTTATTTCGTTCATTTTCTTTAATCGCATCCCTCGTGTAGTCGAGATACTTCTGTATCATTTTATCCGTAATAAAATGGCTCTTTGGCATAATTTTCTTCAACCCATAAAACATAGCATCAATATATGGAAAATCAGAATACAATACTATTTCTATGCCAAAAGCACCTGCAGTTATCCCTCCAAATACTATTCCTGGAACTACACCTACAGGACCAGCATAAGCAGAAGCTCCAGCTGCTACCAAAGCTCCAGCTTGAGTTGCCTGCAAAGAACTTTGAGGAAAAACATCACGGATAGTTGCTGTACCTACTCCACCCCCTCTTTGCCCTCTAGCCAAACCGGAAACATCTAAAAAGTTAACAGGATCACCAAGCACATACCCATAAAGATTGCTATCACCACCCGCGAACTTAATTGGGTCTTTAGCCGTCCATCGCCCAGTTTCTGGGTCGTAGTCCCTTGCGCCAAACCTTGTTAAGTTGGTATCTCTATCATAAATACCACCGGGGAAAAGGGGACGCTACCCTTTTGGAGTGGCTGTTGGGGGAGTGGGGAAGCAGGGTTTCTTTTGCGTAACATGATTGAAACGTTAGCCTAGAAGCTAGTTTACAGCAAGTTGGGGCGCATTGCGTTGCCACTGCTTGCCTATATGACATTTAATAAAGGGTAGCGTCCCCTTTTTCCTTCTTAATCGGGTCTTTCGCTGTCCACCTTCCTGTTTCAGGATCATAATCCCTTGCTCCGAACCTTGTTAAATTCGTATCTCTATCATAAATACCACCCGGAATGTAGGGGTCAAGTCTTGCAATCATACGGAATGTAGGGGTCAAGTCTTGCAATCATACATTTATCCCTCTTTCTTTTTTCTACTTTAGAACAAAACACCTAACTTGCAAATCAAATGTTGCATTGCAAGACTTGACCCCTTTTACACGGCAAGGTCTGCGTGGCAAGTCTTGCGCCTGCATCATAAGCCAGACTCAATGCCTGACCATCTGGGCGGATAACCGAAGTCAACTGCTTGGCAAGGTTGTATTGATAGGTTGTTGCACCTGTGCCAGCAACGGTTGGCGGCGTATAACCAGCCTCCAAACTCACTGCCGTATAGTTAAACACATGTGCATTTCGACCAGGTGGGGTGATGGATAACAGATTACCAAGATTGTCATAGCTATACGCAATGGAGCGACCATCAGGCAAAGTCTGACTGGTGACTCGACCCATCACATCATAGGCAAACGAAGTACTGCGATTCAGCGCATCGCTCACTCTGGCTACATTGCCTGTAAAATTAACCAAACTCACTCCTTTTTTATCATTAAAGGGTAGCGTCCCCTTTTCCGAGTGATTCTCCGATACGCCTGTTAATCGACCTGCAAGGTCATAGACATAATCGGTAGTGGTGGTGATGCCTTGAATCGTCTCAACCTTCTGCGTGATACGACCCAGTTTGTCTCTGGTATAACTGGTGGCAAAGGGCGTAGAGGACGCAAAGGAACTCAATTCTCCAAATTCATTGAACTTTACGAACACTCACCTCCCAAATTAGTAATCTGTCACCCTAATTCCTAATTACCGACATTCCGCACCTCTTCTTCTTAGGTTTTCTATTTAAAAAACACCTGAAATTAACCCGTTAAAAAGCTTCTAACCTATTGATATTTATGGTATAATAATTACTTCTAAGGAGGCTATAAATGG
>JALUXZ010000033.1 GCA_027018935.1 Mariprofundaceae bacterium | reverse complement strand
GTAAACGCACACGACTCACATGTGTGTAAATTTCTGTCGTCGTGATATTTGCATGTCCCAACATCATTTGCACGCTACGCAAATCAGCACCGTGATTCAATAAATGTGTTGCAAAGGCATGCCTTAGAACATGCGGTGAAGGCAAAGGTTGCAGACCAATTTCTTTTGCATACTTTCGCATACGCAACCAAAAATTCTGGCGGCTCATCGCCTTGCCTGCACGCCCTGGAAACACAAAGGCATTAACGACATGGGGTCGTTGCTGCAACCATTGCGACAGCCATGAGCCTGCCTCTTCACCAAAAGGAATCAGCCTCTCTTTATCGCCTTTCCCTACAACTCGTAGAACACCAGCTTGCATATCCAAGCTGCCCAATTGCAAAGCCACCAACTCGGAAACCCGCATACCCGTGGCATACATCAACTCCAACATACAGCGATCTCGTAAGCCATACATGCTATCCGTATCAGGAGCCTGCAATAGCTTATCCACATCATCTTCGGACATATTCTTGGGCAGACTTCGCCCACGATGCTGTTTAGGGAGGTTTCGTACGGGGTTATCCTCTCGCATGCTTTCTTGTTGCAAAAAACTATACCATGTCGATAACGCACTGCGTTTGCGTTGAATACTACTGACCCGTAAACCACGCTTCATAAGTGATCCCAAGTACAACGTCAGTTCTTCTGATTGTGCATCAAACAACGTACTTTGTGAGACACCCAAAAACTCATGTGCATCCATCAAATCACAGCGATAAGCAGACAATGTCTGGCGCGACCAATTACGCAACATCGCCAAGCGATGCAACAAACCTTCAACGCGATCAAACGCTTCCTCTTCTAACATAGGTTGAAGTATAGACTTATTCAGCGCTTTCGTTAAATCACACGAACCCGAAATGAGCGACCCTTCAATTTACCATCTCCCATTTTTTTCAAAGCAAGCTTACTCACATCACGGCTTACCGCCACATATGCCCACTGATCCATCACATGAATTTTACCCACTTGTTTGCCCGTAATATCTTTACCTGCTGTTAATGCGCCCAATATATCGCCTGGGCGTAGCTTTTGTTTTTTCCCGCCACCAATTTGTAAGGTTGTCATCGCAGCTTTAAGAGCGGGTTCTTTAAGAAGCTCACTGGAAGGTAACGCCTCTGCGCCTATATCTCGCTCAAGGTAGTCGCCTAAAACAGTCATTTTATAATCATCTCGAAGGCTAAATAAAGTACATGCCACGCCTTGCTTACCAGCTCTGCCAGTGCGCCCTATACGATGTACATGAATCTCTGGATCATGGGCAAGCTCATAGTTAATCACCACATCCAAGCCATCAATATCAAGCCCACGTGCCGCCACATCCGTCGCCACAAGAATGGATATACTCTTATTGGCAAAACGCACCATCACCTGATCACGATCGCGTTGCTCCAAATCGCCATTTAAAGCCAGCGCACTAAAGCCTTCATAAATCAACGCATGGGCAACATCTTCTGTCTCACGTTTGGTATTGCAAAAGATTACCGCTGATTCAGGTTTATATTGCAACAGCAGCAAGCGTATTGCCTGTAACCGCGCCTCATCACCATCATCGACCTGATAAAAATGCTGCTCAATACTTTGATTATCATGTGTGGATGCTACTTGTACCATGACAGGCTCTTGCATCATGCGTTTGGCAATAGATTTTATTTGCGTCTGAAAGGTTGCGCTAAAGAGTAATGTTTGACGCTGTGAAGGTGTATGTTTCACAATCGCATCCAAAGCTGATTGAAAACCCATTTCAAGCATTCTATCGGCTTCATCCAGCACCAGTGTTTGCAAGCTATTCACATCCAACGAACCGCGATTTAAGTGATCTTCAATGCGCCCAGGTGTGCCGACAATAATATGTGCGCCATATTCCAGAGAGCTTAATTGGGCTCGCATCGGCATGCCACCACACAATGTCAGTATTTTAACATTGGCAATCGTACGGGCTAAACGCCGCAACTCTTTTGCCACCTGATCTGCCAACTCCCTTGTTGGGCAAAGCACCAATGCCTGCACATGAAGTTTTTGAACATTCAACTTTTCCAATAAACCAAGCCCAAATGCCGCCGTTTTACCCGAACCCGTCTGGCTTTGCGCAATCACATCTTTACCCGCCAAAATATACGGCAGGCTTTTGGCTTGAATCGGAGTCATCATCTCATAGCTCAATGATGATAAGTTTTCTAACAAATTCGTTTGTAGTTTAAGGTTTGAAAAAGGTGTTTGGCTCACAATAGCTTCCTATAGGTTATGCATAAAATTGATGGTTCGTAGAGTAACCGTTCCAGCTCATCAAATCACACCATTTGAATAAATGCTCCAATATTCTTAGCCTGCAAGCCTAGGAGTTTCATCAACCATGCAAAAAATTCACTTGCCCTACTTAGCATTGCCATTAGGGCTACTTTTTATGTTTATCATCAGTATTGGCAGTGAAGTGAATGCTGACGGCATCACACGCATCCCGCTTCTAAGCATGTTGATTATGAATGAGTTTGCATTCTTTTTATCAGCCGCTGCAACCTATATCGGCATCAAGCATATTCAGACTATCGGCTTTAAAACAGCCTATACATTTATCGTGGCAGGCTGCATGGTACTCGTCCTACGCTTTACGCTTCTTGGCATTCAACTTTGGCCATTATAATAGTTATTCACGAGAACCCTAAATTCAAATCGCATACACCAATCATCAATACTTCTTCACAATGCCTTGAAGCCCAGCAGTTTTCTGACTGTCAAATCAACTTGCTGGCTATCATACTCAGATAACGCCCCTACTTTTCTTAAAATTAATTGGTGATCCAAAGTGAATAATTTCATTCGCACAATCGAAGACGATGTTAAACCAGCCGCATCCAAATCATTAATTTCAACATCAAGTGGCCATGCAGAGTTGGCAGCACTGGTAATCATCGCTAATACAGATTGACCCACCTGCATATTAAAATGATCAACATCTGAAAGAACCAATGCTGGCCGTCTCTTTGCACTTTTCCTGTCGGTAAACGGAAAAGGCACGACAACAACATCATAGGCTTTATAGCTCATGGTATGCTTCTTCATCCGCAGAGGAATCCCACTCGCTCAAAGTATCCTCAAGGCTTTTTGCAAAGGCCATATCGATTGGTCTCGCTTTGCGAAGATGTACCACGTTGTCTTCAATATCAAAAGCAACAGCATCTCCAGCTTGTAAGTGCAATAGCTTCCGCACAGGTGAAGGAATCGTAGTTTGATACTTTTGTGTTAACTTGCTTGTAGAAGTCTGCATGTAGTCCGCCTAGATAAAATCATCATATGTAATGGTAGTATTACCCATTACATATGTCAAAGAAAAGAAGCAAGAAGAACTTTCTCCATATAAACAAAAAAGGCGACCCGAAGGTCGCCTTTACAATGATGCTTAGTTAAAGCGAAACCTCGTTTATCCCTACTACCTTTTCAGCCTAAAAAAGAGTCTTATAAGCTTACCCCTATTTGTTGGAATACTTTTAAACAATAGATCATTGCAAAAAAGTGTTCATTTCGTTTGAATTACTTCAAAACAATGCGAATTCACAATTATCCGCGCTAAAAAACACCACTTTCGATATTTTAGCTGGTAAATGCGACATCCAAAGTACTGTACACATAAAATGAGGTCGAGTCTTTTCATAAGTAGACTCTACTCAGAAAATAAGAAACGCATATATTTCAACAAAAATAATCGCTATGCATTCCATTGAATGCAAGCTTATAGAGGTGAAAGAGGCTAAAACCTTACAGTAAATGCTTCATTCTTTCTTGTATGCCCAAGAAAGAACCAAAGAAGGGCACCCTAGCAATCTGCTTGTTTCCTTCACTTACATGTTTCAAAAGGGCGCGTGTTACTGCGCTCAACCTTTTGAAATATG
>JALUXZ010000032.1 GCA_027018935.1 Mariprofundaceae bacterium | reverse complement strand
TTATGTTGAACGCTATAATCGCACAGTGCGATATGATTGGTTGTCACAATATATCTTCAGAAGCATCAACCAAGTTCAAGAGCATGCAACACGGTGGTTATGGACGTACAACAATGATAGACCTAACGAATAAGGTTAGATTGTGAGAGCAAAGCGAACCACAATCTGAACCGTTTGTTGTACAAGCCCGCCATGTTTGAGTGTCTTGAAAATATCTTTTTTGGTTTTACTTCCATTTGAGAGCTTTTGTCTGCATAAGCCCGATTGGGAAGTGTTGAAAGTTGTGCTGACTGTGTGTGCCGTTATTTTTTAGTTAAAAATGCGTTATACCATCCAATTTTAGGCGTTTTTAGCGCATAGCCATGCCTCAGCCATTTATAACCATTATGGGCTGCCTCTTTTTCCAATATGTCGCGTGAGTTTACATCACCAATAGTGCCTTCACCTCCTTAAGTTGGCACCAAGCTTTGAACATCGGCAAATATGGGTCGAATGCGTGTTTTGATGATGTTCATGGTGCCTCCGCAGCAACTGCAACACATGGCTGGTCGTTTGCGAACCCATGCCAAGGCTTGATTGGGGTCGAGCTTGCAGATGAATTGTAAAATCTGAATCAGCTGCTTGCTGTTAGGGTGCAAAAAGCCAAAGTTTCGGGCTCGTCTAAAGCCTTTGGGTAACACATGCTGTAGCAGTAGCCAGAGAAATTCTTCGCCCGATAATATTCGGGTTTCCCATTGCTTGCTTTCGCTGTTTTGATAGCGAAATGTCACCCTCCCATTTTTACAGGAAAGAATGTCCTTTTCCCGAATTACACCACGATAAAGATAGCGACCAAGATAAACCAAAGCCTTATCACCAGAACCCACATGCTTGCAATCAACTACCCATTTCTCAGGGTAGTTTGTGGGTAAATCAATACCTTCGCTGTGGATGCTTTCCAGCATTTTAGCACGAAAGACTTTCGCCAGTGCAGTGTGATGAAAGAGAAAGGGTTTCTTACTCTTTTTCGTTCGCCAAAGACGTTTTTCCTTATCAATAGCACCAGCAGGTATCACCACATGTACATGTGGATGAAAATCTAAACGGCGCGAATGGGTATGTAAGACGGCAACAGCACCTGCCATGCCTTGCAGCTGTTTATCGTTCAGACTAAAGCTTTTTAGTGTCTCCCAACTATTTTTGATGATGGCATTGAATAGTGTTCGTTGATGTTGCCATACCATGGCTCGAAATTCGTAGGGTAAAGTAAATGTCACCATAAAATAATCAGCAGGAACTTGCCTTTTAAGTTGCCTTTCTAGCCACTGTTGGCTCTCATGTGCTTGGCAATGTGGACAGTTTCGATGACCACAAGAATGCGGCACATAGACCTTCTTCTCACAATCAGAGCATGCAACCAACATCTTGGGACTTTGCTTGCTACGGCAATCTCTCATCGCAGCCAGTGCCTTGCGATGAGAAGGTAAAAGTTGATGGTCATATTGGGTGATAAAGCTTTGCTCAAAGGTGTTGATGATGGATGAAAGTTTGATCATTTGACCGTTCCCCAATCGATGGAAAAACCTTGCATCAACGTGTTAATTGCTTCACCTGCGTTGTTGGTTGTATGAGACGTAAGATGGGTGTACCGACTGGTGGTTAAAATACTGCGGTGACCAAGAATTTTCTGCACCTCAAGCAGATCAACACCCGCTTCAATAAGGTGGGTTGCATAGCTATGTCGTAGGCAGTGCGGTGTAATCTTTTTTTTAGACCACAGTCTTTTACCACCCGACTCATGGTTTGTTGCACACCACCTCTGTCTAAAGGCGTTTTAGCCAAACGGCTGCCTTTCAATCCACCTTTACGATTGGGAAACATCAGCACAGGATTGCGGTGCACCAACCAAAAGCGACGTAAAACCTGCAAGGTCATATCAGGCAAAGGAACCAACCTATCTTTATTGCCTTTAGCATCTCGAATATGCACACGATGCCGCACCGCATCAATATCCCCCACTTCAAGTCGCAAGCCTTCGCCAAGCCGCAGACCCATGCTGTACAGCGTAAAATATAATACACGATAGCTCAGTTTGTGTGTTGCATTGAATAACGTAGCCGCCTCTTCAACAGTCACGATATTTGGCAGCCGTTGAACACGCGGAGGCTTGATAAGATCAACGTGTTGCCATGGCTGTTTCAGAACATGGCGATAGAAAAACTTTAGCCCATACAAATCAACTTTCACCGCACTCCACGAGTGATCATCCAATAGCTCAACAAAATAATCAGTCAATTGCTGCTCAGAAAGATCATGAATCTCACCATCAAAATAGCTGCCTATACGCCGAATAGCGCGTGCGTAGGCATCTATGGTCTTGGGCTGTAGCCCTTTAAGCTTCAAATGATGAAGATGCTTTTCATAATCCTGTTTAAATGTATTCTTTGTTTTCATTGCTTGTACCTCGCATGTATGTTTTTCCTCCATCCTTGAGGAATACGTGCGAGGTTACGCTATGAATGAATAAAGCAAGGAGGATTCATGAATGCAATCAAATCCTCCGCGATAGCGGCTTCGTTCAACAAAAGCATCGAGGGGACGGCGCTTCGCTTGCCCCTCATGCAGGTCGTTAGATTTATATGAAACACATAAGTAAGTATATTAAGAGAGGCCCCTCAACGCAGTCATCTCCAGTTAAAGACAATAATTGGTGGGAATTTTATATAATCAGGTATGCAATGGGCACAGTAATTGGTGCAGTGATTGTTTTCTCTGTATTAAGTCAAAATGAGGAATTGAGTAAACTTCTTTTGTTACCAAGCTCAAATGAAAAATTAGACTACTATCACTTTATACTGCTTGGGTTATATGGATTAACTTACTGTTATATAGCTAGTGCTCCAATATTGGTATGGCATGCAACTAGGTTTACACTTGTGTCGGGAAAGAATGAGAAAAACTTTAGATCAGGGTGGGTCGCAACTTTTTTTATTACTGTATGTGTAGTTGTTTTATCCATATTTTGTTCAGGTATAAACATTGTATGGTTAGCGGTGATATTATTTTTTTTAATCTTTGGAGTTCAAGCTTTTCTTATATGGTCTGCGGGATCTAACATGGATAACAACTACATTTTTTATAAAAAACTTGCTGAGAAAAGAAGGCGTGACAAGACAGACTTAAGGGAGTCATATAAACATTTGCGTGAACACGGGAACTCTTTTGGGATTATTTTCTTTGAAATTATAATGGGTGTTTCATTGGCTGTGGTTGAGCAAGAACACGCTGATTACTTGTTATCTTTTATTCTTTTATGGTCGCTTCCTGCTGTTTTCGTATGGTTTATAGGTACAGGTTTAGAGAGTAAGTTTCTGAATGATTAATCTAACGAATAAGGTTAGATTGTGAGAGCAAAGCGAACCACAATCTGAACCGTTTGTTGTACAAGCCCGCCATGTTTGAGTGTCTTGAAAATATCTTTTTTGGTTTCACTTCCATTTGAGGGCTTTTGTCTGCATAAGCCTGATTGGGAAGTGTTGAAAGTTGTGCTGACTGTGTGTGCCGTTATTTTTTAGTTAAAAATGCGTTATACCACCCAATTTTAGGCGTTTTTAGCGCATAGCCATGCCTCAGCCATTTATAACCATTATGGGCTGCCTCTTTTCCAATATGTCGCGTGAGTTTACATCACCAATAGTGCCTTCACCTCCTTAAGTTGGCACCAAGCTTTGAACATCGGTAAATATAGGTCGAATGCGTGTTTTGATGATGTTCATGGTGCCTCCGCAGCAACTGCAACACATGGCTGGTCGTTTGCGAACCCATGCCAAGGCTTGATTGGGATCGAGCTTGCAGATGAATTGTAAAATCTGAATCAGCTGCTTGCTGTTAGGGTGCAAAAAGCCAAAGTTTCGGGCTCGTCTAAAGCCTTTGGGTAACACATGCTGTAGCAGTAGCCAGAGAAATTCTT
>JALUXZ010000031.1 GCA_027018935.1 Mariprofundaceae bacterium | reverse complement strand
GTTGATTTTTGCTCATAGCAAGGCGTAATAGAATGAGTAATAGCACCGCTATTGCCCATTTTATTCAACGAAGCTAGGGGTGAAAAGCACAAGTTTGGCGAAGTACCGAGGTTTTTCGAGATGCCCTATAAAACTCTTAGCTATGAATCCTCATAAACTAGCGGATTAAAGTCCATCTCTATTTTTCAGGTTTATCAACAATAAGTGGCTGCTCATATTTAAAATCAACTTGATGAAATTCTTCCAATGATTTGTTTTTTATTTTACCCCAAAAAGCTCCATCAATTTTGAGCCAACGTAAAATAAGCTCTTCAGACAAGCCTTCCTCTTGCAAGGCTTCACGTAGCAATCCTTTCCGCGTTTCCAACAGCTCTTCAGTGATATACATGCGTCGGTGGGCAAGTGGCAACTCTCTACCAGGATAGACACTTTTAGAGCCCATCTTCTCTGCCATAAACTGAGTTTGACGCAGTTCAATGGCTTTTTGATCGTGTCCAATAAAAAAGTTTCCTAACCAAGGGTGAGCATAGACTTTATCATAAAAGACAGTATGCACATGCTCCATCACTTCTATGCCGCCAATAGCATCAAACAATGACTGTTTCATACACTTCTTTCCTTATTACCAGTTATTTCGATGATTCTGTAATTATACGATCCAGCAAAGTAACAACTTGCCCAGATAATGGTCCAATAGCTTCTACATCTGCAATCGCTCCAGCTCGATCACCATTGTTGTAACGCTCCACAGCTTGCCGCCCAAGTGAATGCACTTGCTCATGTGGCACTGCCATTTCTTTAAAAGCTGCCTGCCTCCCGTATAACTCTTGACCAATCGTATCATACCACTTACCAAGCCTGCAATCATGATGGCTTGCCACGCTTGAAAGTTCAATGTCACCGCGATCTAAAACCATATTTACCAAACGTTTTTTCCATAGGATATGATCAGACTTGGCTAACCTCAACACAGAATCTTTGAGCTTCATCTCTCCAAACTCTTGAATCTCAGCCACCAGTTTGGATTCTAACACATCCGTATCCTTTAATGTTTGCTCCACTACCTGGCGTGTATTGCTAACCATATTGGCAGTCTCAGCCACTGAGGAAGCAACCTCCTGCGAGGCACCAGATTGATCTCTGGTTGCTTGGGTAATTTGATCAATTTCCTCCCCAATCACACGCAAAGCAGTTGTCATTTCAGACATGCGATCATTCACATGACCCATATCACTATTGCCTTGCTCAACAGCCTCGGTAATTTCTTTCGTTACATCGGCAATGCTCAATACATCTTCCTGAATACGATGAATTTTCTTTACAATATTCTCAGTCGCCTGTTTGGTTTGGTGAGATAACTCCTTCACCTCATTGGCAACAACAGCAAAGCCCCGACCCACTTCTCCAGCCCTTGCAGCTTCAATCGTTGCATTCAGTGCCAATAAATTCGTTTGATCTGATATTTTTTTAATCACTGCTAAGATACTATTAATTTCTTGCGAGGCTTCGGTTAAAGCTTGCACACGTTCACCAGCTTGCTCCACTCTTTCATCAATCTGGTTCATGGCTTTCACAGCATGCGACACTGCGATACCCGCATTTTCACTTTGTTGATTTGCATGCATAATATTATTATTCACTTCATCAACACGTTCAGCCACATGTCGGACATTCGCACTCATTTCTTCACTTGCGTTTGACATCGACACAGCTCTATCATCAAGCTGTGAAACACCTTGCTCTAAGTGCCCCATACTCATGGTTGTTTCAAAGGCATTCATTGTCATGCCAACCATATTATCAAGCTGCTCCAGCATGCGGCTTTCTAGCTTCTCCGCCAAGCTATTGGCTTTTTGCAGTAGAGCATCACCACCACTGGTTCTATACGTGAAATCACCTTCAATGAGTTTGGAAAAAAATATTGAAAGCTCTTTATTGCTTTGATCACTCACAGCTTCACCCCTAAAAAACTATTATTCAACTTTCCATTATCAGCAAGATAAATGCCAGCTTGAGCGAGCTATAGGGTTCCTCGAAAAACCTCGCACAAGTTAAAAAACGCTTATTTTCACTCATAGCAAGGCGCAATGAAATGGTCATCGCATCGCTATTGCCCATTTTATTCAACGCAGCTAGGCAGGTGCTGATTAACTCTGGATGAGTGGATATGCGATTCAAAATCACCAACACCAAGGCAGCAAGCGCAAGCAATAGCATCGCTATTGCTAAGTTGGCTAACGCAGGTGCTGGCGATTTTGGGCGTATAGACACCATGCATTGAGTTAATCAGCACCTCCCTAGGGGTGAAAAGCACACGTTTGGCGAAGTGGCAGTTTTTTAAGGTGCCCTACAGGCTAAGACTTTTCATCTCCCTTCAATAAGCGGACAAGCATCAATGCCGCAAATGCTAAGCCAACCATCGAAATAGCACCCAGACCCACATGTTTTAGCCACTGACAAAAGAATACCCAAGCTGCCAGCGTCAAGAATGCCGCCAAACCACCCAATGCTTGCAAAACAACTTCCCCAAGCCCACCAGTGCGGTGAGCCAGTGAAAATATAAATTTAAACGGGCGCAAAACCACGCTTTCTAATCGCTGCAAATATTCAGGCTTTTTGAATAATAGCCATGCAAGCCCCACCAATGCCAATGCAAAAACACCGTAATTAATAATAAGCAGCATAAAGTCTGTTTTGTCCATCCACGCCGGTGGCCCTTGGCGCATTGTATATGCTTCGCCTCGATCCAAGGGGTCAGCCCATAATAATGATGGCCAATAAAGCGATAAAAAACCAATTATCAATCTCACAGACTTTCTCCTTTTTCCTACGTAAACTACAAACTATAGGGCACCTCGAAAAACCTCGCACGAGTTAAACGACGTTGATTTTCGCTCATAGCAAGGCGCAATGAAATGAGTCATAGCATCGCTATTGCCCATTTTATTCAACGCAGCTAGGGCTGAAAAGCACAAGTTTGGCGAAATACCGAGGTTTTTTCGAAGTGCCCTATAATTAAAACAGCAAGTATTCCGTCATTCCTTCCAGTCTAATGCATGACCTTGTGGTCTAGGAAGCTGTGGAAGCGTCACTGTAGGTAACTCACCTGTTAGCGTTTCCAAAAATGCCACAATATCATTCACATCTTTATTTGATAATGTTGTATCCAACTGAACCTTTGCCATTGTTTTCACAGCTTCTTGCAATGTCGCAGCGGAGCCATCATGAAAATATGGTGCAGTCATAGCAACATTTCGCCAAGACTGAACACGGAAAACATGGTCATCCTCATCCTTGCCTGTGACTGATTTCAGCCCTGCATCCTTGCCGTATTTAAAAGCAACGAAATCATTATTCGTGAATAACACACCTGAATGGCATGAGGTACAGCCAATATCAGCCACTTTTTTCATACCACGTTTCGCAGCCTTACTAATCTCACCTTTGCCTTGTACATAAAGGTCAAATGGCGCATTGGGCGTACTCAAAGTTCTTTCAAATGCCGCAATCGCTTTTGCCATATGATCATAACTTACACTATTCTTACCAAACACAGCCTCAAACTCAGGCTCATAACCTGCATCTTTCAAACGAGCAACCGCAGCCTTTTCGGAATCCATCGCCATTTCAACTGGGTTAAGTGGCGGACCTTTGGCTTGATCTTCTAACAAAGGCGCACGCCCATCCCAAAATTGTTTACTCCAAAAGCCTGAATTCAAAACAGTTGGTGCATTACGTCCGCCACGCTGCCATTTATGACCAATCGAAAACTTCTGATTATCGACACCCCATGTCGCCATATTATGACAAGAGTTACATGAAAAATGCCCACTTTTTGATAAAGCTGGTTCAAAATACAATTTTTTACCCAACTCAACCTTTGCTGCACTCATTGGATTATCTGCAGGAATAGGTACAGCTGTTGGCAGCACACCCATACCCTCAGGAATATCACTTGCCAGCGCAATATTCATACTTAAAAAATACAAACTT
>JALUXZ010000030.1 GCA_027018935.1 Mariprofundaceae bacterium | reverse complement strand
GGGGTGAGGTTATCAAACAATACCTTGGTACGGGCAACCGATGGCTCTTCACCATTGATACTATCAACTGTTTTTAATGCAGAATATTTCTCACCACGACGAGGGGTGCGAATTTCACCAGAAACGGTATCGCCTTTACGTAAGAAAGAGCGGCGAATTTGATGGGTGGAAACATAAACATCATCAGGCCCAGATAAATAGTTTGCTTCTGCAGAGCGTAAGAAACCAAAACCATCGGGCAAGATTTCCAAAACACCTTCAGAGTAAATCGTGCCGCCACGCAGACCATGAGCGCGTAAAATAGCTGAAACTTGTTCTTGTTTACGCATGCCTGCAACGTTATCAATGCCCAAAGAATCAGCTTTTGCCAACAATTCCTCAGGCGACATGGATGCAACATCACGAATATGCAGTGTTACACCTGCCAGCTCATTGGATGTGTTTTCATCTTCTTCTTCGTGTTTGTTGCGGTGACGCTTATCAAAATTGCGGTTGTTGTTGCTGCGATTGTTGCGGTTGTTATTGCGATTATTTCGATTGTTGCGGCGGCCAGCGTGGCGTTGCTCATCCTGATTTTGTTCGGTTTGGTTAGAAGCAGTGCTTTTATCAGATTCTTTCTGTGATTCTTTTTGAGGCTCTTTTTTAGTTTCTTTAGCAGGCTCTTTTTGCGTACTTGTTGGGTTGTTATCAGCGGTAGCCTTGTCTTTGGTCTCTGTAGCGACTTTTGCTTCTTCGGTTTTATCAGGAGCTACGACTTTTCTTGGACGACCACGACGTTTAACTGGTTTCTTTTCAGTGTCTTCGGATGTTTTTGTGTCTGTTGAAGCTGTTTCATCAGCTGGTTTTGCGACGACTTTTCTTGGGCGACCACGGCGAGGTTTTGCAGGAGCTTCGGTTGTCGCTGCTGCTGTATCTGTTGCCGAAGCAACACTTTCGCTTGCTGGCTTTGTTGTAGTCGTGGTTTCTTCAGAAGACATATGGTAAAAACTCCAATAATTGGTAAAACAAAAAAAGACATGAGATTGGCTTGTGCCAAAGAATTTAAAATCACAGTGTGAATATGTGGGTTAAACAAAACATGAACTGCCGAACAGCAGTGGCGCATTTCTACAAAGACTTTTAGCAACCGTCAATAGAAAAAATATTATAGGAGTCTTTTAAGAGAGCCTGAATGGTAACTATTCAGCTCACCACCGAATCGCCCGATACCTGCGTTAGAAAATGCTCACTTACAGCAGTAAGTTGTGCTGTTCCGCCTCGCCTAAAAGCGCCTACTGTTGGTGGTCTCGAACAAAGCAGTGGCAGTCTGAGCAGCTACGAGTCAATTTATAACTATGGGGGACCTCGAAAAACCTCGCACGAGTCAAACGATGCTGATTTTCACTCGTGCGAGGTTTTTCGAGGTCCCCTATGCTGAATAGTTACCTATTTAAGTATGCTTTCAAGCCCCTTCTCCCATTGAGGGGAGAAGGTTGGGATGAGGGGTGATTTTTTCAAATATCAACGAGAGTCGTTTTATATAAACCCTCATCCCAACCCCAAGGCTCTCTTACTGGGCAATTCACCTTGTTCCTTAAAAGGGCAAGGGAGGACTATGCTGAATGAATTGTGGTGATGCTTTGCAATATCTTCAATGGAAATTCTCTAACATGACAAGTATGCTCGCATATAAGGGAAGCTTACGGGAGGTGGTTTGATGCTGAAACAAGGTGAAAACGCTATTCTTACATCTGAACAAATGCACATGGCAGATCAATATAGCATGGATTATGATGGGCTTTCAGTGGTTGATTTGATGGAGCGAGCTGGTCAAGCAATTAGTGTGGCAAGTAATAAATGTAAGCGTGACGGTGGACGCATCGTGATTATTGTAGGTACGGGCAATAATGCGGGAGATGGCTTTGTTGCCGCACGCTTATTACGTAAACAACAAGTCCCTGTGACCGTTATTCCGCTCTTGCCTTTAAGCAATGTAGCTAGTCATATTGATGATCAAATCAACCTAGCCAAAGAAGCAGGTGTGAAAATACGCCCTGCACTTACGGCATCGGATTTGCCGCAGCTTGAAGCATGGTTGAGTCGAGCTGTGCTTGTGGTGGATGCAATTTTCGGCACTGGCTTAACGCGCCCTATTGTCGGCTGGTTGGTGGAAGCTATTGAAGCTATGAATAAAGCACATTGTCCTGTGCTGGCTGTCGATATTGCCAGCGGGATTGATGCCAATAGTGGTGAGATGATGGGGGCTGCGATTCAGGCGGATATTACCCTGCCAATAGCGGCTTATAAGTGGGGGCATTGGTTGCAGCAAGGTCGGGAGCATAGTGGTTTGATACTTACACCTGCCTCTATAGGGATTCGTGCAGAGACGATTTGTCAGATGTTTGTTGATTGCCCAACGCCAGCTGTGAAAAGTCATCTTATTGATATAAACATGATGCAAAAGGCATTACCTAAGCGATGTGATGAATCATTCAAACAAACATTTGGACATCTTTGGGTGTTTGCTGGGTCGATTGGTTATACAGGCGCAGCAAAACTTACCGCCATGGGCGCACAAGCTGTTGGCACAGGTTTGGTGAGTATGGCTTGTTCAAATGATATTTATCCTATTTTAGCGGCTTCATCATTGGAAGTGATGGTTCATCCGCAAGAGCATGCGCCTTGGCAGCAAGCCAATGCGACTGTTGTTGGACCTGGTTGGGGTAAAAATCAGCAGGCAATATTTACGGATATTTTGGAAAGCAATACAACGGTCGTCGTTGATGCGGATGCATTGAATATGTTGGCAGAAGATGATGCTCTATGTGGGGCTCTTAAAGTTAGAAGTGCACAAACCGTTTTAACGCCTCATGCGGGAGAAGCGGGGCGTTTACTGGGTAAAGCAGCGGCGGATATTCAAGAAAATCGCCTTGCTTCTGCATTGGAATTGGTGGATAAATATCAAGCATGGGTTGTGCTTAAGGGGGCGCAGACTTTGATTGTATCACCTCAAAAACATGTATGGCTGAACCCATTTGGCTCTGCCAATCTGGCAACAGCGGGTACAGGCGATGTGTTGGCAGGCGTTATGGGCGGTTTGCTTGCTGGGGGAGTAACACCTGAGGTGGCGATTCCAGCGGCAGTTGCTTTGCATGGTTTGGCTGGTGAGCAGAAGGGTTGGTATCGGGCGGGGCAGTTGGTCGATTTGATAGCCGCAGAAGTTCAATGTATGAGAAAGGTATAAGTTTTTAGGCTGTTGCTTTGCGCGATAATTTTGATGTTGGAAAGTGACTAGCCCACTATTTATAAACTTGTAGAAAGGATCTTTTTATTGCATGAAGTATTCAGGGCACCTCGAAAAACCTCGAAACTTCGCCAAACTTGTGCTTTTCACCCCTAGCTGCGTTGAATAAAATGGGTAATAGCGCTGCTATGACTCATTTCATTGCGCCTTGCTATGAGTAAAAATCAGCGTCGTTTGACTCGTCCGAGGTTTTTCGAGGTGCCCTACAGTTTATGCGTAAGATTTTACCAGGATTTATTTTTATCTTTTCTTAATAACCTCAAGAAAAGAGTTGTTGCTCCAATTCCCATGCCGCCTGCAAATACTAGCGTTCCGCCTAGGAATATCTCATATACTTGCCCTATACTGCTGGCACCTCTGCCACCCATTTGAATGTTGATGGTGGTAAATAGAACAAGCCCCGATATAAAGGCGGTGATTAATATGCGCCGCATCCAGATAAACTTTTTTTCTTTTTTTTGTTCAAATGCGCTTAATTCCCTTGCCATGATCGAAGCCTCCTAACATAAGCATATTATTCGTAAGGTTATTCCTTCAAGCTTAGGAAGCCAAATGATTGTTGTTAGCCCGTATGATTCATAAATCATCGCGATGATTGCGTAGAAGGTTTATGGCGAATAAAGCAGCAAGTAAGGGCGCGATAGTATTTGTGGATAATGTGGGTTAGGAGGGGGCTAAGTTCTTTCTTTTTAGATGCAGTATAGCTAAAATACAGAAGGCTCGGCAGAATGGGGGCATTCAAAGCCGAGCCTTTGTGTTGAGCATGGAATAGTGGTACCGAGGACTGGAGTCGAACCAGCACGTCCAGAAGGACACTGGCACCTGAAGCCAGCGCGTCTACCAATTCCGCCACCTCGGCAGATGCAATCAAAAGCACGGTATGCATTGATTAACAAGGTCGTGCATCATAAAATGGAGTCAGTCTGTGTCAAGAAATAGCCAAGGTAAACCAACTTCTAGAAGCAAGCATGGTGGTAAGTCATCGAGTAAGCCTAAGCACCGTGATTCAGGTGCAGTAGCCACATCTGGACGTGTTGAAAGTCCATGGGCAAAGGCTGAAAAACGCAAGAAAAGTGGCACAGAACATACTTCGCGAAGTAAAGCGGGTCGTCGCAAGGCTTATGGGAAAGAGGAAGAGCGTAAAACACGTGGGGATTCACGTCCAATGGGGCGTGGTCGTGGTAAGCCTAGCTCCGAGCGCCAGCCTGTGCGCCGCTCATCATCGCCTAGAGGTGAAGTTGTAAGTGGGATTGTTTCGGCACACCCTGATGGCTTTGGTTTTGTAGATGTTGTTGGACGTGAAAAAGGTGTGTTTTTACCGCATGAAGAAATGCGTGACTTGATGCATGGTGATACTGTGGAAGTGCGTGTGGTGTTTAAGCGTGGACGTGAATCAGGCGAGTATGTGCGTACCATTGAAGAAGCTACAGCCGTGTTGGTTGGGCAATTTAATATTGAAGGCAGCATTGGCATGGTGCAACCGCGCTCACGTAAAATTCCTCAAGCCATTCTGATTAAACGTGATGATACAGCTGGTGCGCATAGTGGCAATTGGGTGCGTGTGGAAGTGCAACGTGGAACAAGCCCATTAAGGGGTAAGATTTTAGAAGTGCTGGGCAGTGATTTAACACCTGAACGCTTGATTGATTTGGTGGTGGCAGAGCAGGGGTTGTCTGAATCATTTCCTGCGGCAGTGGAGCGTGAATCGGCGGCTTTTTCTGATGAAGTATTAGAGTCTGACTACAAGGATCGCGTGGATTTAACGCATTTGCCATTTGTGACCATTGATGGTGAAGACGCACGCGATTTTGATGATGCAATATGCGTGATTCCGCGTGGTGAAGGCTTTGAGGCATGGGTGGCGATTGCTGATGTGGCACATTATGTGAAACCTAAATCGCCGCTCGATGAGGAAGCGCTTGAAAGAGGGAATTCTTTCTATTTTCCTGATCGGGTTATTCCGATGTTGCCAGAAAAACTTTCCAATGGTCTTTGCTCGCTCAAACCAAAAGTGAAACGCTTGGCGATGGTGGCACGCATGCGTTTTGATGCCAGCGGTAAACGTCGTTCATCACGTATGTATGAAGCGGTGATTTATTCGCATGCACGGTTGACCTATACACAAGTTGCCAAGTGGCTGGAAGATGGTGATCGCAAGGCAGTGGTGGGTGTGAAAATTCGTCCGATGTTGGAAGATGCAGCACGTTTGTTTCATGTATTGGAGCGTTGCCGTGAGATTCGCGGGGCCTTGGATTTGGATTTGCCAGAAACACGCCCTGTATTGAAAAATAATGAAGTGCTGGGTATGGCCTCACAACCACGCAATATCGCACATAAACTCATTGAAGAATTGATGCTTGCAGCCAATACAGCAGTGGCGGAATATTTAGAAAGCAAAGAATGTGCATTGCTTTACCGTGTGCATCCTGCGCCCGAGCGCGAAGCCATTGATAAACTTAATGAATTTCTTGCGCCGTTGGGTTTGAATATCAAACAGCATCCAAAATATGATGTACGCCCAAGTTATGTGCAAAGCGTGTTGGAAAAATCAGAAGGAAAACCATATTCACATGTCTTACACCGCTTGATTTTACGTTCCATGCAGCAAGCAAAATATACCACGAATAATGAAGGACATTTTGGTTTGGCATATAAGTCTTACGGGCATTTTACCAGCCCAATTCGTCGTTATGCGGATTTAACGGTGCATCGCCGCCTCAAGGCTCTCTTGCAAGAGGTAAATCCAGACAGTGTTCAGCCTAGCAAGGATTTAGAGAGCATTGGTTTGCATGTGTCTGTTCAAGAGCGTAAACAACAGCGTGGTGAGTGGGATACACAAGCCATGTTGGCAGCGTTGTATCATGGCAAAGATATTGGCAAAGCCATGACGGCTAGAATTTCAGGCTTGAGCAAGCGCCGTGTATTTCTTGAGTTGGAAGAGAGCTTGGCGGAAGCTTCGATGGCAGTGGATGATTTGGGCGGCATGTTTACCCATGATGAAGTGCACCACCGCTTGGTAGCTCGCCATGGTGGGCAAGTATTGAGCTTGGGTGATGAAGTGAATGTCGAGTTGGATTCGACAGACCCAGTACGTGGCATGATTCAGGTTCATTTGCTACAGTAAGCCTATATGAATGGTTTATATCGCAGATTACTACCTATGGAGGTGTTGGTGATTTTGAATCGCATATCCACTCATCCAGAGTTAATCAGCACCTCCCTATGGGTCGATGCTCAGATTGTTATGCAACGGTGCTAGTTTATGCAAAATAAAGGGACTTGGCATGTTTTGTTGGCTGAGGATGATCTTATTAGTCAGCGCGTTGCTATGAAACGGCTTAAGAAGTCTGGCTTGCAGGCAGAGCTTGCCAAAGATGGCATCGAAGCGTGGAATATGTTTGTGAACAATGATTATGACCTGATTTTGATGGATTTGCGTATGCCAGGTATGGATGGATTGTCATTGACACGGAAAATTCGTTCCTATGAAGCAACAAGCAATCATTACACATATATCATTGGTTTGAGTGCGCATGCTTTGGAAGAGATGCAGCAAGAGTGTCTTGATGCAGGCATGGATATGTTTTTAACCAAGCCGATTGAACCTGAAAGTATTATGATGCATGTCAGGAAGATGCTTGCATCATCATAGATGCAGGTAACTATTCAGCTCACCACTGATTTGCCCGATACCAGCGTTAGGAAATGCTCACTTACAGCAGTAAGTTGCGCTTTTCCGCTTTGGTACCGAACAAATCAGCGGCAATCTGAACAGATACGAATCAATTTATAACTATGCTAAATAGTTACGTTCGTAATTAAGAAAACATCCGAAAGTGAGCAGATGCAATCATCAACAACAACATTGGGATTGAAAGCAATGTGTTGATGCGTGATGCCATCAATGCTTTTTTGCCTGCAGCAGCTTTTTCATCAGCAGTAGCTTCAACCATACCAATTACTTTCTTCTGGTTTGGCCAGATGATGAACATAACGTTTGCCCACATAATAACAGCGAACAACGCACCAATACGAATATCCCAACCAGCATTTGCACCCAATTCAACGAATAAGATGATACCAAATACCAATGTTAGGTTTGCACCCATGCGGAACCAGTGCAATGCACGACGAACAATGCTTCCATCTTTGAACAACTCTGCTTTTGAATCGGCAGAGAAGCCACCCATAGATGGTACTTGTACAAAGTTAAAGTAGTACAACAAGCCAATCCAAAGAATGCCCGAAAGCACATGCAGCCAGCGCGCGCCTTCAAAAATACTTGGTACGTTGCCGCCTGTAGCAGCAGCGATAGCCACAATAATTGCGGTTAAAACAAAACCTGCAATCATTGTGAGTTTATGATCTTGTAAAATTTTCATAAGATCCTCCATTTAAAATATGCCTGCATTATAGCTGGATTTCTACAATTTAATACTTAATAGGAATGGGGTTTAGTTGAAATCTTGATGGGGTGACAGCAAGATGCCTACGGGTATAGCGTGCGCTAATTAAAAAATATAGAAGTGAGGCATCCATGACAGCGTCTGAATCCAAACAAAAATGGCAACCCGGGAAAAAGGACATGGTGTTTTTTGCCATCGTAGCAGCAGTCATTTTATTATTGGTATTAGGAACAAGTGATCGTAAAACCAAGCCTGTGCCTTCGGATCAAACGCATATGCAAGTGAAGTCACGTGCTGAATGTATGGCATGCCATGGTGTGGATGGCGTAAAACCACAACCAATAGGACATAGCAGGGCAGACCAATGTTTTCAGTGCCATTTGCAGCCTACAAACTGGGGCAAAGTCAGCCCATGAAGGTAAAGGGCATGCATAGCATTGGCATTCGTACCAAGCCCGATGATAGTCGTGCTAGTGCAATTGCGGGAGACTTGGCGGCATGGTTATTAAAACGGGGCTGTGAAGTCTTGTGTGATGAAAATCAGCCAGATTCATGTGGTGAAAAGCTACCTATGTCTGAGCTTGCCAAACGTGCAGAGTTATTGATTGTGCTGGGCGGTGATGGAACCCTATTGGGTGCTGGTCGACATTTGGTGGGTTCAAATGTGCCAATTTTAGGTATCAACTTGGGTCGTTTGGGCTTTTTAACGGATACCCCAGTAGGCAGTATGTTTGATGTGGTCGCAGAAGTTTTGTCAGGTAATTACAAAACCAAGCATCATTTTGCATTATTGGCTGAAAGCTGGCGTGATGGACAATTATTAAAACGTGGCATTGCGATGAATGATGTGGTGTTGCAACGCCAATCGCATCCGAGACCCATTGAATATGAGCTGCATTTCCGAGACCAACTGATGTTTCGTACGCGTGCCGATGGTTTGGTTGTCGCAACGCCTGCGGGCTCTACTGCCTATGCACTTTCTGCGGGCGGCCCTATTGTTCATCCAGAAGTTGAGGCAATGAGTGTGGTTCCACTATGCCCGCACACATTATCGAATAGACCTGTGGTTGTACCTGCCGATGATGTGTTAAAGTTAATGCTATTGGATAGCCCAAAGCCATCAGCATTAAGTTTGGATGGGCAAGAGCATGTGAATTTATTGCAGGGAGATTCGGTAAGTATTCAAAAAGCAGGTCAAATTTGCTTGGTTTATCTGCCAGAGAGGCACTATTTTAATACTTTGAGAAGCAAACTACATTGGGCGGGGTATGATAGTGAGTAAGATAGGTTTTCGATGTTAACAGAATTAAAAGTTCGACAATTTGGTTTGATGGAAGATGTTCGGCTGGAATTTTCTTCTGGCATGACAGTCTTTACAGGTGAAACAGGGGCAGGGAAATCTCTATTGGTGGATGCGCTTGGAGCCATTTTTGGGGCACGAGCCAGTGCTGATTGGGTTCGCCATGGTGCAGAACGTGCGGAATTAAATGCGGTGATTGAAAATAGCGATGCGCGTTTGCAAAAACTATTGGAAGAACAAGAAATGGACAGCGATGAGCCATTATTTTTGCGGCGTGTTATCAATGCCGATGGTCGCTCGCGAGCATGGCTGAATGGGCAGGCAGTACCGTTAAAATTATTGCAACAAATTGGTGCGGTTTGCCTTGATTTACATGGGCAACATGAACATCAAGGGCTAATGCAGCCTGAATTTCAACAGCAATTGGTGGATTCACGTGTGGATGCGAATGCTTTACAGCTTGTAAAGCTTGCGTTTGAGCATCTGCAAGGAGCGCGCAAGCAGTTGCACAGCTTGCAACACCAGCAAGGTGAGAGTGCAGGGCAAGCAACGTGGATGCGTTCAGAGCTTGAAAAGTTAAGTGCTTTGGATGTTCAGGAAGGGTTGGAAGAAAGTCTTATTTCGCAAGTTGAGGCAGGGCAAAATGTAGCGCAAATTCAACAAGCTGGTGCGCAGGCATTGATGCTGTTGGATGAGGGCGATGAAGGCAATGTGCGTAGTCTGTTAGCCCAAGCTTCGCATGCTATTGAACCTGCAGCTGCTTATCATGCTGGTTTGGAGGCGGCATCAGATTTATTGGCACAGGTTGATGCTTTGTTGAGTGAAATACCGCCGTATTTAAACGATGCACAAGAAGCAGCATTGGATATGCAAGGGTTACAAGCTGCTGAGGATCGTTTGGCAGCATTGCGCGAAGCGATGCGACGACATGATGCAGATGAAGCAGGTTTATTAGCATTGATGGAAGATTGGCAACAACGCCTTTCGTTGCTGGATACAGCAGAGTGGGATGAAGAGGCTTTAAAAGAAAAACTCCATAAAGCAGAGCAAGACTATTGTGCTAAAGCAAAAGTATTGAGTGGCTTGCGAGCACAAGCGATTGATGCCTTGGTGCTTGCATTGCGCCCTTATTTGGATCGCTTGGGTATGGCTGGTATGCAGGTGAAAATTGAGCTTGCTAGTTTGCAAGATCAAAGCAAGGCATGGCATGCATCGGGTTGGGACGATATGACATTTATGTTATCCAGCAATCCAGGCGAGCCATTTCGCCCTTTGGCGCAAGTTGCATCGGGTGGTGAGTTATCACGTTTGGTCTTATCTTTAAAAGCCTGTGGCGCATTTATTCATGCACCTGCCATTGCAGTGTTTGATGAAGTTGATGTTGGTATTGGCGGAGAAACAGCCTGGTGTGTGGGCGAGCTATTGGCAGCAATGGGCAAAGAGCGGCAAGTATTTGTGGTTTCGCATTTGCCGCAAGTGGCTGCATGTGCACAGCATCAAATCAGTATTTTAAAAACACAACGTGAAGATCGAACCATTACTGATTTGGCAGTACTGCAAGCTGATGAAAGAGCTGCGGAAATTGCCCGAATGTTGGGCGGTGTGGATGCAGAGAGTCTAGATCATGCCAAACAAATGCTACATAAAGGTCAAATCAGTCAGTGAGCTGTTATCCATGACACACCGTACACTTGTGCGTGCCGCAGAAACAGGTGATGTGGATGATATGTACGCATTGCTTGCACCTTATGCCAAAGAACAAGTTATTTTGCAGCGTAATAAAGATGATTTGTATCAGCATTTGCAAGAGTTTGTGATTGCTGAGTATGATGGTGCTTTGGTTGGTACTGCGGCATTACATATTTATGGTTCAAATATTGCTGAGATTCGTTCCTTGGTTGTGAATCCAGATTATCAAGGTAAACGTATTGGTCACTTGCTCGTTGAAGGCTGCGAGAAAATGGCGGCACAATTGCATGTTGCGAAGGTTTTTGCTTTAACCTATGTGGATCACTTTTTTATCAGTATGGGTTACAGGGTTGTACCCAAAGAGAGTCTGCCTCATAAAATTTGGACAGTATGTGTGCATTGCAAAAAATTTGGTGATTGTGATGAGATTGCCGTAGAAAAACGCTTGTCCGATGCGCGTATTGAACCGATGCAGGTGGTTCCTATTTTGGATATAACAGGTTGAGGCGGATTTAACTGCCCAGTGCAACAGCAGTGAATTGAGTCTGAGTATTGAAAGCATCTCGTGCGAAGTCCTGAATCACAGTCTATTTTCCCCAGATTTATTCATAGCTTCGCTCATGATATGATGCAACTTATCGAACTGAATAGGTTTGCCAAGAACAGCACTGTTGGATGCTTGACCATCGAGACTAAGCATTTGCTCTTTATCATAGCCAGTGACAAAGATGACAGGGATGTTGGCATTGATCATTCTGATATGTGCGGCAGCCTCAACACCGCCCAGCTTGGGCATCACAACATCCAGTATGACAATATCAATATGATGCTGATGTTTTTGAAATACATCGATGGCTTGCAGACCATCTTCAGCTTGTAATACCTTGTAGCCAAATGCTTCTAATACTTCAGCGGTTGTCTCACGAACGTATGCTTCATCATCAACCAATAAAATGAGTTCGCCATGTGCGTTGTCTTTATGTGAAATTTTGGGTGTCGCTTGTGTAGAATATTTTTCTTGGAGCAGGGGAATATAGATGTGAAAGGTTGAACCATCACCCTCAATGCTTTCAATATCCAAAATGCCTTGGTGTGTTTTGATGGCACCAAAGACTTGAGATAAGCCAAGCCCTGTACCTTTACCAGGTGCTTTGGTGGTGAAAAATGGCTCAAGAATATGTTCAAGTGAGGTTTGAGAGATGCCACAACCATTATCTTGAATGCTGATATGTGCATAGGGCTGGTTGTTTGCTTCAGGGTGATGTTCTAGAAATTCGAGATATGGCTGAAATGATTCAACGGTCATAGTAATGCGTGGTTGTTTAACACCTTCAACGGCATCTCGGGCATTATTAATCAGATTCATAAGCACTTGCTGAAGTTGGGTTGCATCACCATTTATAAGCAAAGGCTCGGAGCAAATATTTTCTTCAAATGCAATATTTTCAGGTACCGATGTATGGATAAGTTTTATGGCTTCTTTAATAAATGAGGTGAGTGATAACTCTTGTATGCGTACGGTATCTTTGCGAGCAAAGGTAAGTAGCTGCTTAATCATATCAGCAGCACGCAAAGCGAGCGTTTCAATGTTGATAAGTTTTTTTGCCACATCTGGATTATCAACAAGCCTTTTCTTGGCAAGATATAAATTACCTGTGATACCTGCCAAAACATTATTGAAATCATGAGCGATGCCACCGACCAAAGTGCCAATGGCTTCCATTTTTTGCGCCTGATTAAGTTTTTCTTCTAATTCTTTTGTCGCAGTAATGTCGCGGGATATGCCAATAACACCAATGATTTCTTTGTTCTTATTGTAATAAGGTGTTTTCAGCGTATCAAGTAATACTTGTTGGCCATCTGGGTATGTTAGCCATTCTTCATTACGCTGCTCTTTGCCTTTGCGAAGCATGGCTTGATCTTTTTGTTGGAAAAATTCAGCATGTTCCTTATCAAATAAGTCAAAATCGGTCAAACCAATAACATCATTTTCTGATTTTTTACCTACAAAGTTACAAAAAGCTTGGTTGCAACCAAGGTAAACGCTTTTATCATCCTTATAGAAGATAAGATCAGGCACCGAATTGAGTAAATTTTCGAGCAACGAATGCGTATGTCCCAGTTCACTTTGGGCTATTTGTAGTGAACTGTGCATGTTTGATAGAGTCTCTGCCAGATGAACCATCTCACGAGAGCCTGTAATTGTTAGCTTATTTTGCTCGCCGTGAAGTTGAATGTTATCGATGAACACGAGGATTTCTTTTAAAGGTTTGTGTAGCCATCGGCGTAGTACAAAAATAAGAACCAATGAAATAAGTATTAAACCTATAATAAAGCTGATGAGGCTCTTTTGTTGATTTATCTGCAGTGTATGAATCTGTTCGTTATAATCATACTCACTGTATAACACAGCATACTGATGTTTTTTGTTGTGAAGCTGGTCATGCCGATGTGTTTTTATTGGGTAATAGCCATAAATTTTACCAATATTTGACTTGGGAATAAATTGGCTTTTACCACCTTTCATGACGCTATTAAAAACATTAGGGTCAAAGTGTTCTATAACCTTTTTAGCATTGATGCCAATCCATGCGAAACGGGTTGAAGATACAATGATGCCCTGTTTGTTGATTAAACATAAATGGGTCTGAGAGCTGCTTACACCGGTCAATGAAAGAGCGCGTTGTATGGCGTTGTTATCGTGTTTTTCACCATAACGATTGAGTTCAATGGCTAGGTGGGATAAGCCTTCTTGAAAAATTTGCATATATGTGGTGGTAAGTTGTTTTTTTGTATCGATATTGGATGTCATGATGATGATTGTGCCAAATGGCAGCATGAGCATGATAACCAGTAAGGGAATAAGGCTTTTGAGGGACATGCTTCTTAAAAAATTCATGGTTGAACGGCACTTAGAAATGTATTGTTTTGTAGAGATGTGAGCTTCAATGATGGCTCAATTGAGCCTGTATCTTGAAGTATTTTCAATATACTATGGGTGTTTTTCTCAAATACGGATGGTTTTCCAGAAAATAGAGCCTTATTTTCAGCCAAGCTAGGCATCTTTAAGGCTTTAAAAGCGGTTTGTAGTTCTGCTGGGGTCATGCCCAAACCAGGCACTATACGTTGCATGGCATCCTTGCTCTTTGTTGCCATGTGATGACGGGCTTTATAATAACCATCAATTAATGTTTGAATATTGGCATGTTGTTTTTGTAGTTGATCTGTACGAATAGCTAAAACATCAATAATAAGGTTGGGGATCATGCGACTCGTAAACAGTTCATTGCCACCTTGTTTTAATAAAGGGGTTCGGCACGGTTCAAATGTTATAACGGCATCAACTTTGGCATTTTGATAGGCTGAGACATGCTCATCGGCAGTTAGATAAATAATCTGAACATCCTTTTCTTGAAGCTTCGCTTGTTTCAATGCTGAATAAAGCATGATGCCACCTACAGCGGTGCTTTCCACACCGATGCGTTTGCCTTTGAGCTCTTGTAAATGTTTGATGTTTGGCTGTGCTATCAAAACATCAGCACCATTGGAAATGTCAAATATCATCACAACGGAAAGCGGCGTACCCTGCTCAATAGCCAGTAAGGTTTCATCCAAAGTAAGTGCAGCGGCATCCAACTCACCCACATGCAATAAATGTAGGGTATCAGTTGTAGATGGTAATTCGGCTAGTTTTATTGCTTTTTGATTATAAAATCCAAGGCTGCGTGCCAGCAGCATGGGTTGGTAGCCGACCCACTGGTTAAGTCCGATTTTGAGCAAGGGTTGTGGTTCAGTGGAGCATGCCGACAAGGTGGTTGCAGCTAAGCATAGGCAGATAACTTGAAGTAAACGCCTCACACGTCTTTTCTCAGGCTGTGCGTGTGAAATGAGGTAAGGACTATTAACATAATCTGATTCTTATACTAGATACTTAAAAGTAAAGTGACAATGCTCATATTCAAAGCGTGGGTTAGTCTTGTGATGCGGAATGAATGTCATTAAGCATGATATTGACCCTTTCTTTGGCTTGGTAAAGTAATGACTCATCTTGTGCAGAGAGGCAAATTTTACCGCATGCTTTTTTGCCACAG
The DNA here is from genome assembly GCA_027018935.1 of Mariprofundaceae bacterium. Classification (GTDB taxonomy): domain Bacteria; phylum Pseudomonadota; class Zetaproteobacteria; order Mariprofundales; family Mariprofundaceae. Next base: position 6,049 of record JALUXZ010000030.1, on the reverse strand, counting down.
AGTCTTGGGTATGAACCGATTTCAACATCAGGAAAGTGTGCCTGAATACTTTCTAGAGCTTCGGCAAACAGACTTTCGGGCAGACTTACCTCAATTTCATGGCGGATGTAAGGCCGACCACCAAAATGATTAAGGAAGGTTTCTAGTTGTGATGCGAAAATTTCAGGCACACCTGCAAGCACATAGACATTGCCAATGTGGGCACCTGGCATAAAAGATTTTTCGCAAATGATGGGTTTTGCTGTTTCAGGCAGACGAGCCATGCGTCTGCGACCTGAGTTAATAGCATCGCCATAATATTCATGTAATTTAATAATCGTGTCTTGATGTTCGAGCAATTGCACATCAAAACTTTCGGCAATAGCATCCATGGTAATATCATCATGGGTGGGGCCGATGCCCCCTGATGTAATCACTGCATCATAGCTGTGACGTAAACGATGTAGCGTATCAATAATATCACCCTTTATATCTGGAACAATCGCAATTTCACTAAGTTTACAACCTTTTTCAAACAACTTTTGAGCGGCGAAGTAAGCATTGGCTTCGCGGGTTCGCCCTGAAAGAACTTCATTGCCAATCACTAAGATGGCAGCGGTTTGATGTAAGTCTGAAGTCAGCATGGTCATAGGTTAAAGTTTTTTACGTAGACAGCAACGCTTGAGTAGCCTGTTTGGGGTCTTTAGCATCAAGAATGGATCGAATCGTGGCAACAGGAAAGCCTTTTAGTTGTGGGCGGTTAGTCGCATCAATGCCGCCCAAGGCAATGATGGGTAATGGTGATGCATCGGCAATTTTTTTAAACGCATCAATGCCCAATATAGGAGCACCAGGATGGCTTTGTGTAGGAAAAATAGGTGAGAGCATAGCGAAATCAGCACCTGCTTGATGCGATTTTTGCAACTCTTGCAAATCATGGCAAGAGGTAGATATACGCATATTTGGCATATCTAGCCAGTCACGTATAGCTGGTATTTCAGCTATATCAGAGCTGGCAAGGTGTACGCCATCGGCATTCACGGCTTTGGCAATATCGGCTTGGCTGTGAATGATAAGTTTGGCTTGGTATTGGTTTGTTATATCACGAAGACGTGCTGCAAAAGCCAATAATCGTGCTGAATCCATGGCTTTTTCACGAATAATAATTTGTCTCACACCGCCAGCTAGTGCGGCATGGAATATATTGAATAGGCCGCTATTGGGCTTGTTATTGCTATGCGTGATAAGGGTGAGTTCAGGAAGTTTCAATGTAGCCTAGCAATTAAAAACGTTTGATAATCCACATAGGTGGGTTAATACGTTTGTAGCCACCCGCAATGCGTTTGTTGAATGTACCATCGCCATTATCATCTTCTAAATAATAAGCAGGCAAACCGCCTGATGGTTGAACTTTGATACGAAACACGCGCCCGTGAGAAGAATATTCGGTGATTTGTGCTTTATCATTTTCGCGCAAATAAGTGCGAACATCCACACCATCACTTGCTTTTGGTGGAGCCAAATCTTTATTTAAATTAAAGCTTCCTTCTTCATGGGATGGCTCAGCTGCCATAGCATGTTCATGGGCGGAGGCAGCATCATGCTTGGGTGGTGGGGAAACAGTGTCACCTGCATGAGCAAATTGCGCCCATACTAAGCCTAGAGATAAAGAACAAAGAAGTGTGAGTCGAATAATAGTCTGCATAGCTGCAAGTATAGCCGAAACTATATGTGTTTGTCTCGCCTGAGCAGCACCAAGCATGAACCGCCCGCTGTATGGGGTGCTGGTGTTACGGCTAAAATATGACCAGAGATGGAATCATCCTTTAGCCACTGGTAAATACGCTGTTTTAAAACCGCCTTGCCATCGGGTGAATGTAAACCACGGCCATGAACAACGCATATAACCCGATCACCGATGTGCAGACTTGATTGTATGGCTTTTTCAAGGGCTGCGATGGATTTATCACGTGTCATGCCGTGTAAATCGATCGTTTTATTGATAGGAAACTGTCCATTGGAAAGTTTTTTCAAGACATCTGGGGAAATACCATTACTCCGCAACACCCATGCAGAGTTATCTTCTTGGAGTGTTGATTTGCTATGTGTGGGGCTATGGTGTTTAAAAATATTTGTTTTTTGATGAATATCTTGGGGTAATTTTTTTCGATTCTTTCTAAGCGGTGTCGTGGAAGGTGTTATTTTAGACTTTTTTTCAATGGGTTGAACTTGCTGCATTGCCTCTGCAAACAAGTCTGTAAATAAATCATCCTCTTTATTGTTCATGACTCATTTTTTTCAGGTCGTGAAAGCAAAGCTTGAACGGCAGCTTGTGGTGAAATTTTCCCCGACAATAATGCTTGCACACCTTGACTGATAGGCATGTCAATGCCCATACGCTCTGATAAACGGCACGCAGCCAGTGCGGAACGTTCGCCTTCTACAACTTGTCCAACATGCGTGCGTGCAGCATCGGCACTCATGCCTGAAGCCAAAGCAATGCCCATTTGTCGGTTGCGCGATAATGAACCCGTACAAGTCAGCACCAAATCACCCAGCCCAGATAGCCCACTCAGTGTTTCAGGTTTGCCACCACATGCCACTGCCAAGCGAGAAATCTCGCTAATGCCGCGCGTAATCAATGCTGCGGTGGTATTGTGCCCAAGATTTAAGCCTTCTGCGACTCCTGCTGCAATCGCGATAATATTTTTGAGTGCGCCGCCCATAGCTACACCTGTCATATCGGTGCTGGTATAAATACGAAAGGCTGGGTCATCAAAAAATGATGCCGCATGACGTGCTAAGGCTTCAGAACTGGCAGCCATCGTGATGGCTGTCGGCATACCTTGCGCAACTTCGATGGCAAAGGAGGGACCAGATAGTAAGGCAGCATATTCAGCCCCGATATGCTGCAATAATGTTTCATCCATGCGTTCAAGGGTTTGCGGATTCAAGCCTTTGCAGGCGGCAATAATGGGTTTGTTTAAGCCTGATAATGCAGGAAGTATTTCAAGTGTTGCACTGCAAGGTAGCGCCAAGATAACGGCAGAAGCTTGCTGTAAAGGAAGTTGTTGCTTGCAGCTGATTGTTAGTGAATCAGGGAAGCGGATATTGGGCAAATAACGCTTGTTTTCACGTGATTGCTGCATTAATTCAGCAGTTTCAGGATTACGAGCAATAAGTGTGACGGGGCGAGATTGCCGAGCCAAAACCATTGCCAAAGCTGTGCCCCATGAACCAGCACCTAAAACACAGACTGAATCTTGTTTCATATGTGAGCACTCCTTTTCCTGAAACCCAACAGCCATATTAACAAAAAAACAACAAAAATGAAGGCGGGGCGATTTCCCCATGCTTGATAGTTTGTGATGCTGTTTGAGGTACGATATGTACCTGTGACTGCGGTGGTCGTCCACCATGGGGCTGTGGCGGTAATTGTGCCATTGGGTGCAATAATCGCTGAAACACCTGTGTTTCCTACACGTAATACATAACGCCCTGTTTCAATAGCGCGGGCTTGAGAAGCCTGAAAATGTTGCCAAGCAGCAGGGCTATGCCCATACCAAGCATCATTGGTTACAACAACCAACACATTTGCACCAGCCTGCACACGTTGCCGTGCCTCTTCAGGGAAAAGTGATTCATAGCAAATAAGACTGCCAAATTGGGATAAGCCAGTTGATAAGATGCCATGATCGGTTGCAGCTTGGAAATCGGCAATATCAGGGCCGATTTTACGCAGCCAAGGCAGCCAAGATGGAATATATTCACCGAATGGCACAAGGTGATGCTTGCCTGTAAACTGTTTTTCAGAAGTGCTATTTGGCTCAAATAAATATAAGCCGTTTTGGGAGTCACCTGTATCAGAGAAGAACTTTAGAGAACCGAATAATACAGGGGTCTTCCAGTTATTCATTTGTTCATCTAACCAACGCTGCCAATTGGGATTGCGCTCAAGGTAAAACGGTACAGCAGCCTCAGGCCAGATGATTAAGTCGACCTTGGCAGCTTCTTTTTCAGAGAGTGTTGCCAAGCTTTGCAAGCTTTGCTGAAGAAATTGAGCATCCCATTTCTGATCTTGCGGAATATTGGGTTGAATGAGGGCAACGCGAGATTCAGGTGTTTCCAGTTTGTTTATGGAAGGGCTAAAGAAGATAAATATGCTTGAGAATAAGATTGCAACGATAGCGAGTTTTCGCTGCTTTGGTTGCCACAATAAAGCCAAAGATGCAGCCAGAAGAACGGGTAAAAATGCCATGCCATATGCGCCAAAGAAACTTAACCATGCAGAAGCAGGTGTATCCAAAACAAGGTTGCCTATGGATGTCCAGGGTAGACCTGTAAACACATGCCCTCGCAACCATTCCATCATGATGGCAGTAAATGGGAGCAGCAATAACAATGCATAGGGTTTGCCATTAAAACGCGCAATTTTTGTGCAGCACCAAACCCACAAAGCAGGGAATAGCCCCATGATAAGCCCCATAAGTGTGGGAACCAATATGGCGGCAATCCAAGGCAGCCCACCATACTCGTGAACTGTTGGGGCAAGCCACCATGCACCGAAACCAAACCAGCCAAAACCAAAGCTGTAACCTATGATAAAGGGGTGTTTGCTTTGAATGAGCCAAATTAGCCCTGCCAAACTTAAAATTGCCAGCCAAACATAATGGTAGGGAGCAAAAGCAAACGGCATCGCAGCACCACAGAGCAATGCTAAAAACATAAGGCTAGGTCGTGATAAAGAGCTTTGTAGATTCATGGTTGTTTATTTGGAATCAGGTAATGATTTAATCAGTATGCGGATCACACGGCGCGGATCGGCTTCTTGAATATGCATGTCCAAGCCGCCGACAAGGATGCGCTCACCTCGAACAGGAATTCTACCCAACTCAGTAATAATAAGTCCGCCGACTGTATCAAAGTCACCCTTGGGGAGGCTGGTGTTTAATACATCTTCCAAATCCTCAACATGCATGCGCGCCTGCACTTCTAAGCCATGCTCGCCGCGTGTATATTCTAGTGTCTCTTGTGTTTTACCTTCGTCCATAGAACCAACGATTTCTTCCAGTAAGTCTGAGAGTGTGACCAAGCCTGCTGTGCCGCCATATTCATCCAAAACAATGGCAATATGATTTTTACTATCGCGCATTTCAGTCAGCAATCCTGGAATATATTCCAACTCAGAGACAGTTAAAGCGGGGCGCATCAAGGCTTTGATATGACTATCGACTTGATGGGTTTGGGCATGTACCAAATCCCAAATATGAATAACCCCAAGGATATGATCCAGATCGTGATCCATGACAGGTAGCCGCGTTACACCGCTTTCAGCAATAACTTTGGCAGCACTACTTAAAGGCATGGATATATCAACCGCTTTGATTTCAGAGCGAGGAATCATGACTTCTCGAACACGGGTATCATGAAATTCAATGATGCCTTCAAGCATACGCCGCTGCTCATCGGAATGAATCGCCTCAGCGCGTCCGATGACGCTTAATAATTCTTTAAAATTCTGACCAGGGCGCAGCGTACATATAAAATACTGACGAATTTTATGTTGAAGGCGTTTAAACATCGTCGGATATTTCATCAGGATAAGGCGGATGTAAATGAAGTTCTTTCATCACTTGAGATTCAAGGCGTTGCATGATGCGTGCATCATCATCATGGATATGATCATGACCAAGTAAGTGCAGCATGCCATGAATGATAAGATGCAAGATATGGGCATGTGGTTCGTGCTGTAAACGCCGCGCTTCATGCAAAACAAAGGGCATGGCTAAAATAATATCACCCAAAGGCTCATCGGCAGCATACATGTCACCTTCTTGCATGGGGAACGATAAGACATCGGTGACTTTATCTTTATTGCGCCATTGGGCATTAAGCTCTTGCACAACATTATCATGGGCAAAACGAATGCATACGAGCGGTGTTACAATGTTGTTGGTAGCCGCTTTGCATGTGAGATGAACAGCAGATTCGATGCTTGCTTGGTTTGGCAAACAAGCATCGACATCATCATCGATGATGACATCAATCATGATTCATCTGATTCATAAGC
>JALUXZ010000029.1 GCA_027018935.1 Mariprofundaceae bacterium | reverse complement strand
TAGATGCACATGCTTAAAGATTCCTCGGCTTCGCTCGGAATGACATTTTATCTGTGTTCATCTGTGGCATATATTCTTCTCCCCTCTGCGAAACTCCATGTTCTGTGATGAATTGCCGAAGGCAAGATGCCTGCCCCTTGCGGGTACTGCGGTTAGTTTCTATGTTCATTTTTGGGCAGATATAGCAAGGGAAGTAGGTCATTGCGATCTTGTACCACAGGCAGGCTTCGCACTGGAGAAATCTTGTTAGATGCACATGCTTAAAGATTCTTCGGCTTCGCTCGGAATGATTGGAGAGATGCTTCGACACGGGCGCATGACACTTTATCTGTGTCTATCTGCGTTTATCTGTGGTTTATATTCCTTTTCTCTCTGCGAAACTCTGCGTACTCTGTGGTTAGTACTTTCTTCATTTCTTTGCCATCAAAGAAACAAAGCATAAATCCGCAGGACAGCGGATTTAGACGCACTTTAGGGCGGGCTTGCCCTGAGAGGCATGGATGCCTCGAATCAAAGAAAATGCCCTGAAATAGCTGCGTATATCCTCATCAAAGCTGGAAATCGGGCGCAAAACAAAGCACGTATTTTGCTTTTATCCCTTCTTCCAGCTTTTGTTTCGGCGCAGCTATAGCAAGGGGGAGCTATAACGCCTCTTATTGTTATTGCTTTGTGTTCTTCGTGGTGAGTTTGTTTTTTCGACCTTGTACCATAGGCAGGCTTCGCACTGGAGAAATCTTGTTTGATGTACATGCTTAAAGATCTCTCGGCTTCGCTCGGAATGACTGGATAGATGGTTCACGCACTGGTTGGCTGCATGACATTTTATCTGCGTTTATCTGTGGTTTATATTATTTCATCCTCTGTGAAACTCCACGGTTCAAAAAAATGCGAGAATATGACTTTCTGAGAGAGTCTCTACAATCCCTTATTACAAGCATGCCTTTATAGGCTTGTTCTACTGCTTAAAGGTGACTAAACTACTCCACTTTAAATAAGGTGTGCTTTTCACATCCATCTTGAGTGGTAATATTAAACGTGCTTCGCTTATCCAAAATGACCGATTATGGTGTGTTATTGATGTCCGAACTTGCCAAAAGTAATGGTGAGGTTCAGCGCGCGCCTGATTTGGCACAAGCCACTTTTATCCCGCAGCCTACTGTTCGCAAGGTCATGACCACACTGATTCAAGCAAACCTTGTTGAATCTGTGCGCGGCATCAATGGCGGTTACAAACTACAACGCGAGCCCCATCATATTAATGTGCGCGAGGTCATTCGCAGCTTAGAAGGCGATATTGCACTCACAGGTTGCGAAGACAATGATGGTAAAGTTTGTGAGCAAGCCAGCGTATGTGGCACTCGCACCAATTGGCTAAAAATTAATCAGGCTGTTTGCGATGCACTGCAAAATATTAGCCTAAAAGATATGGTGGATGAAGGCTTTACCCCCATCTTTACCATGAAAAAAGTTTTACCCATCCGTGTTGCAAAAGCAACGGACACTGGAGCTATATAAAACATGGCAACAAATGAACAAATTCAGAACGATTTAGAAAAGCGCGAATATGACGCAGGTTTTACTACCGATATTGAGTCGGATACCCTGCCGCCTGGCTTAAATGAAGATACCATTCGCCATATTTCGTCGAAAAAAGATGAGCCACAATGGTTATTGGATTGGCGCTTGGAAGCTTATCGCCATTGGTTAACCATGGACGAGCCCACTTGGGCTGCGGTGGATTATGAACCCACCGATTATCAATCCATTTCTTATTATTCTGCTCCAAAATCCAATGATGATGCGCCAGAAACACTGGATGATGTTGACCCAAAACTATTGGAAACCTATGAAAAGCTTGGCATTCCTTTGCGTGAGCAAGAGTTTTTGGCAGGTGTGAAAAATATCGCTGTAGATGCGGTGTTTGATTCGGTTTCTGTGGCGACCACATTCAAAAGCAAGCTTAAAGATGCAGGCGTGATTTTTTGCCCCATTTCCGAAGCTGTACATGATTATCCCGAGCTAGTGCAACAATATTTAGGTTCTGTTGTGCCCCAAGGTGATAACTTTTTTGCGGCACTCAATTCAGCTGTGTTCACCGATGGTTCCTTTGTGTATATCCCCAAAGGTGTGCGCTGCCCTATGGAATTAAGCACCTATTTCCGCATCAATGCTTTAAATACAGGGCAATTTGAACGCACATTGATTATTGCGGCTGAAGGCGCATATGTGTCTTATTTAGAAGGGTGTACTGCTCCCATGCGCGATGAGAATCAACTACATGCGGCAGTGGTTGAGTTGGTCGCATTAGACGATGCTGAAATCAAATATGCTACCGTACAAAACTGGTATCCGGGTGATGAAAATGGTGTGGGTGGTATTTACAACTTCGTGACAAAACGCGCGGAATGTCGTGGTGCTCGCTCAAAAGTGAGCTGGACACAAGTAGAAACTGGCTCCGCGATTACTTGGAAATACCCAAGCTGTGTGTTGCTTGGCGATGAATCGGTGGGTGAATTTTATTCGGTTGCCGTCACCACCAACTGCCAGCAAGCTGATACTGGCACCAAGATGATACATATCGGTAAAAACACCAAATCCACCATCATATCCAAAGGGATTTCGGCAGGTCGTGCCCAGCAGTCCTACCGTGGTTTGGTGCGTATGGGCAAAGGCGCTGAAAATGGGCGCAATTATACCCAATGCGATTCTCTCTTATTGGGCGACCAATGCGGTGCGCACACCTTTCCTTATGTGGAAGTGAAAAACGCGACAGCCACTCTGGAACATGAAGCGACCACTTCAAAAATTGGTGAAGATCAGCTGTTTTATTGCCAGCAGCGCGGACTTTCCGAAGAAGATGCGGTGAACATGATTGTGAATGGTTTCTGTAAAGATGTATTTGATGTGCTGCCTATGGAATTTGCCGTAGAAGCCAACCGTTTGATGGAAGTATCGCTAGAAGGCTCAGTAGGATAAGAAGAATTCACCACGAAGAACACAGAGAACACGAAGGAATAAAAAAACTTCGTGCCCTTCGTGCCCTTCGTGGTTTAAAAAGGTGAACAAATGTTAGAAATTAAAGATTTACACGCCTCAGTTGGCGGAAAGGAAATTCTAAAAGGTTTGAACTTAACCATCCATGCAGGTGAAGTTCATGCCATTATGGGCCCTAATGGCGCAGGGAAATCCACCCTGTCTAACATTATTGCTGGTCGTGATGGTTATGAAGTCACTTCTGGTTCGATTACCTATAAAAACAAAGATTTATTGGATATGAGCCCTGAAGAACGCGCTTGGGAAGGCGTGTTCCTAGCATTTCAATATCCTGTGGAAATTCCAGGCGTGAACAATACCTATTTATTGAAAGCGGGCATCAATGCCAAGCGCAAACACCAAGGTTTGGATGAATTGGATGCCTTTGATTTTATGAGTATTGTCAAAGAAAAAGCCAAACTGGTTGAGCTAGACCCATCGTTTCTTAATCGTTCAGTCAACGAAGGCTTTTCTGGTGGTGAGAAAAAACGCAATGAGATTTTCCAGATGGCAGTGCTTGAACCATCGTTAGCACTATTGGACGAGACCGATTCAGGCTTGGATATTGATGCCTTACGCATTGTGGCAGGTGGCGTAAACAAGCTTCGCTCACCCGATAGAGCCATTGTGATGATTACGCATTATCAACGTCTACTCGACTATATTGAGCCTGATTTTGTACATGTGTTGGCTGATGGGATTATTCAAAAAACAGGTGATAAATCTTTAGCGCTTGAGCTTGAAGAGCACGGCTACGACTGGGTGAAAGCACATGGTTAAATATATATTGAACCACGAAGACACGAAGACACAAAGCTTTTCTATATCAAACCTTCAAAACTCTAGGGTCCGTAGCTTTTTATTTGGTTGGGCTTGCACACTAAAACAACATTCACAGGATGTTTTTCTTTGTGTCTTTGCGCCTTTGTGGTTGATTCAAGGTGAAACATGATGACAACGATGCAACAAGTAAGACAAGATGCT